>CAZVIQ010000027.1:0-10841 GCA_964626795.1 uncultured Muribaculaceae bacterium | reverse complement strand
ATATGATGTTTTTGCCAATGGGGAGCAGTTCAAATAAGGATATACTATGGCACCAGAATGATAGGAAACTCTAACTTTTATAAGTTTGGGTTTTGTTTTGCTTTTAAAAATGATACAATTGTATTAATTAGGAAGTGTAAAATGCTAGTAAAAGAACAGATTGAAAAATATATTCCATATAATGAACAAGAGATTAAAGATAGAGAAATGATCTTAAAATATTGTGATTTATTTGATGACGTTTTAACTAGAGAAAATGAAATAGTTCATTTTACATGTTCGGGCTTTGTTTTAAGTGAAACTAGAGATAAAGTATTAATGATTTATCATAATATATATAATTCTTGGGCTTGGACTGGTGGTCATGCAGATGGTGAATTAGATTTTTTAAGAGTTGCCATTAGAGAAGTACAAGAAGAAACTGGAGTAAATAATGTTAGACCAATAGCTGAAGATATTTTTGCATTAGATGTTCTATCAGTTTTTGGTCATATCAAACGCGGAAAATTTGTTTCGTCACATATTCATATTTCAGTAGCATATCTACTTGAAGTTAGTGAACAAGAATTGTTATCAATAAAAGAAGATGAAAATAGCGATGTAGGTTGGTTACCTTTAGATACTTTTTTAAATTTTATAGCAGAAGAACATATGAAACCTATATATATGAAGATTATTGAAAAAGCAAAATCATTAAAACTTTTAAAATAAACCGAAAAAAGATTTAAATATATATAAATAAAAAAATAAAAAGCCAAAATAACTTTTAATAATTTATTAAAAACATTTTACAATTAATATTATAGTTTTTTCTTTTTACCATTTTCATCATAATATTTTCGAATAATATTTAATGCTTCTAACGAATATACATAATAATCATATAGAAATTTTTCATTATTATTATTTTCTTTATTCTTAGTAGCTTTCTCTATTTCTGATTTTTCTACATTATTAAAATCTAAAATAGGAGGAATACTTATCTTTCTTGGAAATATTAAAAAATCCTTGCATATAAAATAAAAGTTTTCAAATGTTAAATAGCAATCTAAATCACGTGCAAAAAAGTCAGAAGTATTAATAAATTTTAAAACTATGTCCATATCTGATTTATCAATCTTTTTAAGTCTAATTTTTATTATTTGCCTTTTAACTAATAAAAACAGAATTGATATTACAAGAGGAGAGAATAATATTGTCTAAAATATCCAATTATTATTGAGAACAACTGAACAAAGAGATCCAACAATAATCAAATAAAACAAAACAAGGTATATTTTAGAATTAGTATGTCTTCGATTTTTTTTAATGTCTTCTTCAGTTGGAATTACTTCAATTTTTTTTATAATTTTCCAAAGATAATCATACATTTCAAAATAATCAGGATGCCAATGTGTAAAGAAGCAGCGATTGAATATAGCGCTAAGCTTGCAGTACTTTTCCTGATTATGATTGCGCAAATGATTGTAAATTTGCAGAAGGAAAAACTTTAATTAGGAGAATATAAAAACGAGTAAACTTATAGTTGTATATTCATTAATAAAAGAAATTAATTTAATATAAAATCCACGAGTAATCGTGAATTTTGTTTAAACAAAAATTTTTATAATTTTAAATTCTTATGAACATTTGAGTCCAGTATAGATTACCTTTACTGTCTCTTGCAACACCAACACCAATTTGATTATAAGTAGGGTTTAAAATATTTGTTCTGTGCCCTGAAGAATTCATCCAGGAGTTCATAGCTTCAGCAGCACTTCTGTGCCCACTTGCAAGATTTTCTGCCGCAGAAGTATAAGAAATTCCAAAAGATTTAATCATATCAAATGGGCTTCCATATGTAGGAGAATTATGAGAGAAATAGTTGTTATTTACAAAATCTCTAGATTTAATTCTAGCTACATCACTTAACTTGTTATTTGTGGAAAGTGCAGGCACACCAGCTTTTGATCTTTCAACATTAACCAAACGGATAACTTCTGTTTCTAATGCTTTAATATCATCTGTAACACTTGGAGTAGTTGAAGTAGTGGGTTCATTAGAAGCACTAGGAATATTTATTTTTTGACCAGGATAAATAAGTGATGAATCTGTAATTTGAGGATTTGCAGCTATAAGAGCACTTAATCCAATTCCATGTTTAGTAGCTATCTGCCACATAGAGTCTCCTTGCTTTACTATATAAGTTGAAGATGTATTTGTAGTGCTTGGTATATTAATTGTTTGTCCTGGAAAAATCAGAGATAAGTTAGTAATTTGCGGATTAGCTTTTATTAATTGATTTAAACTAATTCCGTATTTATTGGCAATTTGCCACATAGTGTCGCCTGACTTAATTATATAGGTTGTCATAGTAATACCACCTTTCTGTTACTTTTACCTAATTAACACTATATTATATGAGTAAATAAGGCTTTGGTAACAAATAATAGTAAAAAATATTACAACAAAAAAATTCCGAAATTCGGAATTTTAATTTTATTATCTATTGTAGAATTCTACTATAAGTGATTCATCAATATCTATATTAAGTTCTTCACGTTCTGGATATCTTATGTAAGTTCCTTCTTTTTTCTTAGGATCCCAAGAAACATAAGCTGGTTTAGAAAGATTACTTTCTAAACAATTATTAATAACTGGATGATCTAAAGATTTTTCACTTATTGTTATAACACTTCCAGGTTTAACTTGGAAAGATGGAATATCAACTTTCTTACCATTTACAAGAATATGTCCGTGATTAACAAGTTGTCTTGAAGCTCTTCTAGTATTAGCCATTCCTAAACGATAAACTATGTTATCAATTCTGCTTTCTAAAAGTATTAATAGGTTAATACCATGAATACCTTTCATTTTACCAGCTTGATTGAATGTCTTTCTAAATTGCTTTTCATTAAGTCCATAAGTGAATCTAACTTTTTGCTTTTCATGAAGCTGAACTCCGTATTCGCTTAATTTCTTTCTACTAGTACCATGTTGTCCAGGTGCAGTAGGTTTCTTAGCTAATTCTTTTCCAGTTTCTAAAATAGAAAAACCAAAACGTCTTGCTTTCTTATATACAGGTCCTGTATATCTTGCCATTTTATTTCCTCCTTTACTTGCATTCGTAAACAAAGGCGTTATTCTTATTTGCAGGGAGTTTGCTTTAATATTTTCGCTAGGCAGTACGCTACTCATAAAAATAAATCAGCAAACACATTACAAAACTAATAACTCTGCCACATGAATACGTATATGATTATATGCTAAAAATTAAAAAATATCAAGAAAAAGTTTGCTAAAGCTATAAAAGTAGTTAAAAAAATGTAAAATACTTTTAAAATGTACCCCTTTATGGTAGAATAAATAAAGAAAGGTAGAGTAATATGACTGATGGAACTGTTATTTTAATTGCAATAACAATTTTTGTATTTATTACTATTTTTATAGTATCAATTTTACTTTATATAAGAAATAAAAAGAGAAAGAAATTAAATAATTATCTCTTAGAATTAGAAAGAGAAAAGAATGGCATAGTATCATCTGCTCTTTTAAGTGAGTTCAAAAAGATAGAAGCTCTTAATAATGAAAAGATTAAAGAAAGAGTTGAGGAATGGAAAATCACACTTTCTAAAATTGAAAATAAATCTTTACCTTTAATAACTGATGCAATGCTTGAAATAGAAAACGCTATTGATTTGAAAAAATTTAAGGAAGCAGAAATGCTTGTTTCAAATTGTGAACTAAATTTATACTATGTAAGACAAGAAAGAAATAATCTAATTGAAAGTATTAGAGAAATAACTCTGAGTGAAGAAAGAAACAGAGAAGTTGTTACTAAATTAAAAACTATCTATAGAACTGTAATTAATAAATATAATAAAAATAAAGAAGAGTATAAAGAAATTTTTTCTGTAATAGAACTTCAGTTTGAAAATATAGATAAACTGTTCAGCGCTTTTGAAAGATGTGTTGAGAATAGTGAATATGAAGAAATAGGTAAAATAGTAAAAGCACTTGATGATATGATTAGAAATATAGAAATAGTAGTTGATGAAGCTCCTACTGTACTTTTCATGGATAAAATGGTGTTGCCAAAGAAAATAAATGATTTAAAAGTTATCTATAAAAAATTATTAAAAGATGGATACTTTCTTGGCTATATGAACTTTGAATATAACATTGAAGAAGCAGAAAGAAAGCTTAATGATATATACGATAGACTTAAGATGCTTGATATAGAAGATTCTGTTTTTGAACTTAAGACAATGCTTGATTATTTCGAATCTATATTTAATGACTTTGAAAAAGAAAAGATATGTAAAAAGAACTATGATAATCATATAAAAAATATATCTGACAGGATTGCAAAAATATCTAAAATAATTAAAAATGTATATATAGAAATAGAAGAAATTAAAAACACTTATGATTTAAGTGAAGAAGAAGTAAATTTAATTGATGAATTAAATATGACTTTAGTAGGTGTTAAAGATGAATTTAAACTTTTAAGTGATAGAACTAGGCTTAAAGTTTCGTCATTTTCTAAAGTTTGTAAAGAATTGGATTTACTCAATATAAAAATATCTGGTATGGAAGACAGTCTTGAAGAAACTATTAAAGGTTTATCATCGTTAAAAGAAGATGAGCTAAGAGCGAGAGAACAGCTTATTGAAATAAAGAAGATTTTAAAAGAATCTAGAAATAAAATTAAAAGTTATAATATTCCAATTATACCTAAGAATTATTTTATTGAGCTTAAAGAAGCAGAATATGCTATAAAGGTAATACTTGAAGAACTTGATAACAAACCTATAAATATAAAAGTTCTTAATACAAGAGTGGATACAGGAAGAGACTTAGTATTAAAATTATACAGTACATCAAAAGAGCTTGTTAAAACAGCAGCGATGGCAGAATTGTCTATTGTTTATGGCAATAGATATAGGGTTGCACATAAGGAAATAGATCTTGGACTTATTAATGCAGAAAAGGAATTCTTTAAAGGTAATTATAGAAAATCTTTAGAGGTAGCACTTAATGCCTTAAATCTTGTAGAGCCTGGAATACATAAAAAATTAATTGAATCTTACGAAAATTAGGGGGTAGAAGTAAATGGCAAAGAAAAAAGTAAAAAAAGAAGAAAATAAAAAAGAGTTTCAGTACAGCAAAGAACTTGAAGGACTTCTTTTAGTTCTTGTTGGTATTATAGGAGTAGGTAATTTTGGAATAGTAGGTAAAGTCGTAAAAGGTTTTTCTATATTTCTGCTTGGTAACTGGTATATTATATTTTTAATAGTATGCTTGGTATTAGGTCTTTATTTGATCTTGACAAGAAAGTATCCTAACTTTTTTACAGCTAGGCTCATTGGTTTTTATACTGTGGTGATATCAATATTATTGTATTCACATATAGGATATTTACAAAACTCTGAATTAAAAGGCGTGGAAATCCTTAGAACAACAATTGATAATATAATGCTTGCAACTCAGAATCTGGATTTATTAAGAGATACTGGTGGAGGAATGATAGGAGCATTATTTGCACTTGGATTTGTAACCTTATTTGATATATCGGGAACTAAGATAGTAGTAATTATTCTAGTGATTTTTGGTTTAATAATGTTGTTTGATATAACACTTGTTGATATCTTCAAATTCTTAAAATCTATGTTTAAAAAGAAACCTAAGGAAGAAGATGATAAACCTGAAATTAAAGGGCTTGTAGGAGAAGACGATGAAGATGAAGAAAAACTTGTTATTACAAGTGTAGATGAATTAAAGAGTAAAAAAGAAGAAAATATAGAAGAAAAATCTGCTGATACAGTTTTGGAAACAAAAACATTATCAGAAAAGGAACGTAAAGAATATCATTTACCTCCTTTATCTATTCTTGATGAAGCAAAAAAGAAAGGTAAGATTAATTCAACAGAATTTATTACTACAAACACTAAAATAATTGAAAGAGTATTTAAAGATTTTAGTATTGTAGGAAAAGTAGTAAGAGTACATGTAGGACCAACCGTAACTCAGTATGAAATAGAGCTTAGTCCTGGTACAAGAGTTAGTAAAATACTTAGTATAAATAAAGAAATATCACTTGCTTTAGCCGCTAAAGAGGTAAGAATACAGGCACCTATTCCAGGTAAAAGTACAATTGGAATTGAAGTACCTAATCCGGTAGTAAGTGAAGTTAAAATAAGAGAAATACTTGAAGAAGTACCTTCGAGACTTAATGTATCAAAACTTCTAGCACCTCTTGGAAGAGACATAATGGGAAATGTGCAGTATGTTGAGATAAATAAGACACCACATTTATTAATAGCAGGCTCTACAGGAAGTGGTAAAAGTGTATGTATAAATAATATAATTACATCTATATTAATGAGGTCAAAGCCAGATGAAGTTAAACTGGTTCTTGTTGATCCTAAAAAAGTTGAGCTTAATGCATATGAAGGAATACCACATTTACTTAGACCAGTTGTAACAAATCCAAAACAGGCAAGTGTAGCGCTTCAGAAAATCTGTACAGAAATGGATAGACGATATGACTTATTTCATGATACTGAAACAAAAAACATTGCTTCTTATAATGCGTATGTAGAGAAAAAGAATTCTAAAAATCCTGGCTCAATGGAATATATGCCATATATATTAGTTATTATTGATGAACTTGCAGATCTTATGATTGTCGCAGCAAAAGAAGTTGAAGAATCAATTATGAGAATTACACAACTTGCAAGAGCTGCAGGTATACATTTAATCGTTGCAACCCAAAGACCATCTACAGATGTTATCACTGGTTTAATTAAAGCAAATATACCATCACGTATTTCATTCTATGTAGCATCAAGTATAGATTCAAGAACAATACTTGATATGACAGGAGCTGAAAAGCTTCTAGGTAAAGGAGACATGCTTTTCTTACCTATGGGTGAAAATGCACCTATAAGAATACAGGGAAGTTATATAACAGATGATGAAATTAAAAGAGTAGTTGAGTCTGTTAAAAGAAATGGTGCTGCTCCTGAATTTGATGAAAACTTTATAAATTTAGATGTGGCTTCTTCTAATAAAACAGAAGAAAAATCAATAGAAAGATTTGATGAAGAAGATCCTTTGTATAACGATATTCTTGAATTTGCGATTAAAACAGGAAAAATAAGTGCATCTTTAATCCAAAGAAAATATCACTTAGGATACAACAGAGCTGCACGAATTATTGATATGTTTGAAGAAAAAGGTATTGTAGGAGAACAAAAAGGGAGTAAACCAAGAGATGTTCTTGTAAAACTCGAAAAGAAAGAAGAAGAGGATTAAAATGACTACTATACATATTGAAAGTGATAAATCACAAATAGCTAAAAAAGTAATAATGCCAGGTGACCCTGACAGAGCAAAATATATTGCAGATACTTTTTTAACAGATGCTAAACTAGTTAATAATGTAAGAGGAGAAAGTGCTTACACAGGTTTTTATAAAGGAGAAAGAATAACAGTATTTTCAAGTGGAATGGGTATCCCCTCTATGGGAATATATAGCCATGAATTATTTAATGATTATGATGTTGATTATATTATAAGAGTTGGAACAGCAGGATCATATGTAGAGGATATTAAAATAAAAGATATTTTTCTAACCGAATCTGCCTACAGTGAAACTTCCTATGATGAAGAAACTGTTAATGAAAATTTATATGTTGTAAATGCGTCTATTGAATTAAACAGCAAAATAGAAGATACAGCAGTAGAGCTAAATATCGATTTAAAAAGAGGACGAGCGCATACTACAGAAGCCTTCTATGGATATGACAATGCCTCTAAAAAACCCGTTAACGAATTTAAAGCATATGTTGTAGAGATGGAAACTTATTCATTACTACTAAATGCTAAAAAATTTCATAAACAAGCAACTTCCTTATTAACAGTGACAGATTCCTTTACAACTAAAGAAAGTATTTCAAGAGAAGATAGAGTAAAAAAATTAGATACAACCATTACATTGGCGCTTGAGACATTAATTAATTTATAAAAATCTGTACATAATAAAAAAGGAGGCAAATTATGGAGTACAAGAAAATAAGCAGAGAAAATTATAATCTACATTTAATAAAAAATGACAGATTTAAGACCGTAAATGTGGATATATACTTTTCTTCTGTTTTTAATAAAGAAAATATACCATTTATAAACTTATTAGTAAAACTACTGGTATATTCTACTAAAAAATATAATACTAAAAATAAAATAGCAACAGTAAGTGAAGACTTATATAATGCTTCAATATCTACAGGTTATATTGCAGTTGGTAACTTGCAGGGTTTTTTAGTGTCTCTTGGATTCATAAATCCTATGTTTACAGAAGAAACAATGTATGAAGAAAGTTTTAAGTTTTTAAAGGAAGTTATATTTAATCCTAATGTTAAAGATAATGCTTTTGATGAAGAAACTTTTAATTTATTAAAAACAAATTTTATTCGTGAAATTGATTCAATGAGAGATAGACCGAATATAATTTCATACGAAAACTATAAAAAAATAATGCATATGGGAACAAGTGCAGAATATTCATTACTTGGAACTAGTAAAGATTATGATAAACTAAATAGTAGAAATCTTTATACTTTTTATAAAAAGCTTCTTCATACTTCTAAAATTGATATTCTTATAATGGGAGATGTTGATGAAGATAAAGTAATAGAATTAACAGATAAAATGTTTAAAAATAATGCTACTGAGTACCAAAAATTAGAAACACTTTTTATAAATGAGAAAACAAAAGATAAACCAGCTATTAAAACTGAACCTTATAAATTTAATCAATCTATTTTACATATGGGATATAAATTTAAAGATCTAACAGAATATGAAATTAAATATGTGCTTCCTATATATAATGTTATTCTTGGTAGTATGAACAACTCTGTTTTATTTGTAAATGTTAGAGAAAAGAATTCCTATTGCTACAGTATTTCTTCAGCTGTAAGTAAATTTAGTAAATCGCTTACAATTACTTCAGGAATAAATAGAAAGAATTATAAAAATGTAGTATCTGAAATAAAGCTTTGTATGAAATTAATGAATGATGAAAAATTTATAAGTAAACAGTTTGGAACTGCAATAAAAACTGTAAATACATATCTAAATGATTATTATGATAATATTTATTCTATTTTAGAACATTATTTTATAAATGAATTTGAATCAGAAGAAGATGTAGAAAAAAGAAGAGAAGAATATAACAAAATGAAACCTTCAGATATAACTTCATTAAATAAAAAAATGGTTTTAGATACAATTTATTTTATGGAGGGGGTAAATGATGAAAACAATTGATTTTAAAAATATCAAAGAAAAAGTTTACTTTGAAAAACTGAGTAATGGTATAGATGTTTATCTTTATCCTACTAACAAATCCAAGAATTTCTATTGCACATTTAGTACAAGATATGGATCAAATATTACCTCATACAAAAAAGGTAATAAGAATATTGAAGTTATTCCTGGAACTGCACATTTTCTGGAACATAAGCTTATGAATTTTACTACGAATTTAGATTTTTATAAAAGAATTAATAAACTTGGTTCTGTCGCGAATGCTTATACAACATATGATGTTACAAATTACAATATATTTGGTGGAGAAAACATATTAGAAAATCTTTCCCTAATTTTAGATATGGTAATGACGCTTGATATTAATGATGAAACTGTTGAAAGTGAAAAAGGAATAATTACTGAAGAAATAGATATGGATAAAGATGATATAAATACAAGTCTGTATATAAAGAAAAATCAGAATTTATTTCATAAAGATTTTCCTTTATACCACATACTAGGTGAAAAACAAGATATAAACAGAATGACTTCTAAATATCTTAAAATGATATATAATGATTTTTATAGACCTGATAATATGTTTATCATTGTAGTGGGTAATTTTAATAAAGAAGAAGTATTAGAATTTCTAATGAAATATATGAAAAGTTTTAAATCAAAAAATATTGATAAAATAAAAATAAATAAAATAAAAGAACCTGACATTGTAAAAGTTGAATATGAAAAAGTACATAGAAATGTAAGTGAAGATAAAGTATATTATTCTATTAAAATAAATAAAAAAATATTTAAAGATATAAAAGAAGATAGTTTATTATATTATATAAAAATACTACTTAGTTCAAACTTCAGTGCCACTTCATCACTATATGAAAGATATAAAACAGAGAACTTAATAACTTCATTAAAAAGTGATTATAAGATATTTAATAATCAGATAATAATAACTGTAAAAGCAAGTACTCCAGATAGTGAACTCTTTATAAAGAATTTAGAAAAAGATATTAAAAAAATAAATGTTGATGAGCTAACATTTGAAAGAAAAAGAAAAAAGATCTTAAGTGAATTAATATTAAGTTTTGAAAATATAGAAGACGTAGAATACTTAATAACAGTTAATATTTTAAAACACAAAAGACTTTATAATAAAGATTATGATTTGATTAAATCTTTAGATTTTAAAGAAATGCAAAAAATAATAAGTAGATTAGAATTTACAAATAAGTCTATACTTATTTGTACAAAATAATTTAAAATAAAATAGAAGGGCAAATTATGAATAAAAGATTGTTAATGTTAATAATGATAAGTGTAGTAATAGTTATAACAATAACAGGTCTTTCATATGCATATTTTGTTGCTATACTAAGTGGTAATCAAGATGCAAAACAAACTGTACTTCAAACAGGAGTATTAAGAATAACTCTAACAGATACTGAAGTTATTTCACTTCCAGAAGCACTTCCAGGATCAAGTGCAACAAAAGTATTCAAAGTAGAAAATACTGGTACTGTAGCAATAAA
>CAZVIQ010000026.1:0-10882 GCA_964626795.1 uncultured Muribaculaceae bacterium | reverse complement strand
AGAAGAAAAAGAAACAGATAGAAATTATTCTCCTCAATAGTTTATTAATATACAAACAAATGTGGACTTTTTAATAAACTTATAGTATAATATCCAATTAAATGAAAGAAGGAGAGAAGAAAAATGAAAAATAAAAAAATTGGAAATACAAATAGTCGTTTAGATGAAACTATTAAACAACTTCAATTGGAGTCTCAAGAAACAGCAAGACTATACTACGCACAGGAAAATGCGAAATATGATATGAGATTAATAAATAGATACAAAGCAATTATTCTTACTGATCCATCTCTTGACGAAGAAGATAAATTGGATTATCTTATTGACTTGACTTTAGCAGAAACAGAAGCAATAGAAGAATTGCTTTCTGTAGACAGTGCTTTCCTAGAAAAGAGAGTAGAAGATGCTATTAGCTTTGAGTATGCTCTAAATAATTTATGCAATGGACATTGTCTGTCATTAAAATCATCTAATAAAAAGAAATAAAAAAACATAACTTTTAAAAGTTATGTTTTTTTTAAGACTTATTATCTTCTATCTCTGTTATTCTTTTCAGCTTTTTTCTTGTCTCTACATTCTTTACATCTAACAGGTTCATTGCTGAATCCCATTTTTTCATAAAATTCTTGTTCTTTTACTGTAAAAGTGAATTCTGCTCCACAGTCTTTACATTTAATAGTCTTGTCTTTCATAATGCTTTTCCTCCTTTTTTGAATACAATTATTATATTTGCTAAGGGTACTTGGCAAAATAAATTTAATTCATTAGTACTATAACATTTTTATGCGATTTAGTCAACAATAATTCGTGTTAAATTCTTGTTAATTTAGTTATACTATGTTAAAATTGACTTAAGATAAAAAGTAGGGAGTGAAAGTATGAACGAGAATAAAAGTCCTTTTGCAGTGGATATGCAACTTGGTTATTCAAGAAAAAGTGCTCAGATTCGTGGTAAGAAGTATAGAATTACAATACTTTCAGATGTACTTATTAGATTTGAATACAGTGAAACTGGTAAATTTAATGATTTTCCCACTTTGTTTGCCAGAAATAGAAAATTTGAAACTCCTCATTTTTCAGTTCAAGAGGATAACTACTATATAATTATTACTGGAAAGTATTTTAAAATAGAAGCTTCAAAAAGTAGACCTTTCAGAAGTACTAATAAATTAATGCCTGATACTGGTCTTAGAGTTACTTTAAACAATACTGATAAAGTTTGGTATGTAGATCACCCTGAAGCAAGAAATTTTAAAGGAACAGCTTTCAGTTATGATAATTCAAAGATTGATCTTTCTAAAGGTCTTTATTCAACTGATGGATTTGCTTCGTTTGATGATACTAAAACTCCTGTATTAGACAGAAACGGTAACATATTAAAGAATCCAATAAACGATGGATTTGATATATATCTGTTTATTTATAGGAAAGATTTTAACTTAGCTTTAAAAAGTTATTATGACCTTACAGGTTATCCATCTTTTATACCAAGATATGCTCTTGGTTTATGGTGGCAAAAAAATGAAGATTATACTTTAAATGGAATAAGAAATTTAGTAGATGAATTTAAATTAAATAAAATACCGATTTCTACAATACTTTTAAATAAAGGCTGGCATAAAAGTTTTAGTGAAACTGGAATAGGCGGTTTTACATTTAATAATGAGATGCTGGGTAATAAAGAAGCATTTATAAAATATATGCATGATAATAATATATTTCTTGGACTTAATTTAAATACTTCTGAAGGTTTAAATCCAGCAGAAGAATCTTATGAAAACATTTCAAAAGAAATAGGACAAAGTGATAAGGCAACTATTATTTTAAATGTATATAATAGAAAAATAGTTGATGCTTTTTTAAAAAATATAATTAATCCATTCATAAGCAGTGGTATAGATTTATTCTGGCTTGATGAAAATAATCCTCTTGATTCTATGAGACTTTATATTTTAAATTCCTTTCTTTTTAATAATTATAAAACCATTCCACAGCGAAGAGGAATAATATTTTCAAGAAACCCTGGAATAAGTCCTCATAGATTTCCTGTATTATATTCAGGAGAAACTAAGGTAAGCTGGAAAACACTAAAAAACCTTCCATATTTATATAATTCAGCAACTAATTTAGGTGTAACTTGGTGGAGTCATGATATAGGTGGATATAAAAGTGGAATAGAGGATGCAGAACTTTATACAAGATATGTTCAGCTTGGAGTATATAGTCCTGTGTTTAGATTTAGTGCAGATAAAAGTAAATACTATAAAAGAGAACCTTGGAAATGGGATGTTAAAACAATAGGTATTGTTAGAGAATATACAAAACTTAGACATAAATTAATTCCCTATATTTATACTGAAGCATATAAATATAGTAAAGTAGGAGATCAACTGATTGAACCGCTTTATTATAAATATCCAGAAATAATTGATGAACCACTTTATAGAGATGAGTATTATTTTGGAAGTGAACTTTTTGTAAGTCCTATAACTGAACAAAAAGATAGAGTTATGAATCGTGTTGTCCATAAGATTTTTGTTCCTGATGGTATGTGGTATGATTTTAAAACAGGTAAAAAATTTCCCGGTGGAAAAAGATACGTTACATTTTATAAAGATGAAGATTATCCTGTATATGCAAAAAGTGGTTCTATCTTAATCATGGCAGATGTAGATGATAATGATTTAAATAATACAAGACCACCTAGAAAACTAGAAGTGCAGATATTTCCTGGTAGAAGCAATTCTTATAACTTATATGAAGATGATGGTATAAGCTCACTTTATGAAGAAGGGTATTATATTATAACTGCATTTGACTATAACTATAGAGAAAACAACTATACATTAATCATAAGACCAATTGATGGAAAAAGTGGAATAATTCCTGCTAAAAGAGATTATAAAATTAAATTTAGAAATACGAAATATGCCGAAGAAGTTGAGGTTTTTGTTGATGAATATAAGATGCCTTTTAAGAAATATGTTGAAGGATCTGACTTTATATTAGAATTTGAAAATGTTTCTACAATAAGTCAAATTACAGTAAATTGTAAAGGTAAAGATATAGAAATTGATGCAGTAAGACTCATAAATGAAGAAATAGATAATATCATATCTGATTTACAGATAGATACAAATTTAAAAGAAGATATTGCTAAAATCATTTTCAGTGATATGGAGTTAAAAAAGAAAAGAATTGAAATTAAAAAACTACGCGCTAAAGGACTTCAATCTATATTTATAAGAATGTTTGTAAAATTACTTGAATATATAGCTGAAATCTAATATAATAAGGTTAAGTTTTTAAAGGAAAGAGTATTAATAAATAATATTTTTAAAGAGAGTTAGTGGTTGGTGAGAACTAATAAAAATTAAATTTATGAACTTGCTTTTCTAGAAACATCGTAATAAGGCGTTAACTTTTAAAGAGCATAATAACTTTATGAATTAAGGTGGTACCGCGCTGATAAGCGCCCTTAAATTGTAAAGTTTTTTAATGGAGGAACAGTTATGAACATTTATTTACAAAATTTTTTATATTTTCTGGGAGGATTTATATTTATCTTTTTAATTCATTTATTTTTAATAAAACATATGAAAAGAAAAGATAGAAGTTCAGATGGAATTGGAATAAATTTAATAATAAAGCGATTTAATCTGGATTTAAAAAAAATTAAATATAAGAAAATAGCTATTAGTGTATCACTTGTTAATTCATTTATTATTTCATTTACATCTATAATAATATTAAATATAGATAATTTTATTTATAAATTAATTGTCGGTTTTGTACTTATTACTTTATTAATATATGCACTTTATGAAATAATAGGAAGAAGCTTATATAAAAGTCAGTTTAAATTAAAAGTTAAGAAAACTAAAATTAAAAAGGAGAAGTAAAATGTTTGATCATTTAAAAATAGAGAAAAAATGGCAAGAATACTGGAAAGAAAATAAAACATATGAAGCTAGCAACAACAGCGATAAGGAAAAGTTTTATTATTTAATTGAATTTCCGTATCCAAGTGGAAGCGGACTTCATGTTGGACATGTAAGAAGTTATACTGCACTTGATTCAATGGCAAGAAAAAAGCGAATGATGGGTTATAACGTTCTTTTTCCTATTGGCTGGGATGCGTTTGGGGCTCCTGCAGAACAATATGCTATTAAAAATCATATTCATCCTAAGGATGCAGTAAAAGAAAATATTAAAACTTTTAAAGAGCAGATTCAAAAATTAGGAATATTATTTGACTGGAATCGTGAGTTTTCAACAACTGATCCCGAATATTATAAATGGACTCAGTGGCAGTTTTTAAAATTTTTTGAACATAATATGGCTTATAAAGCAAAGAAAGATATTAATTGGTGTCCTACTTGTAAAACAGGTCTTTCAAATGAGGATTCTAGTGGTGGAGTTTGTGAGAGATGTGGAAGTAAAGTTGTTCAAAAAGAAAAAGAACAATGGATGCTTAAAATGAGTGATTATGCTGAAGATTTAATTAAAGGACTAGAAGAAACTGAATTTCAAGATAAAATTAAAATTGCTCAGATAAATTGGATAGGTAAAAGTACAGGTGCAGAAGTAGCTTTTAATATAAAAAATACAGATGAAAAACTTGAAGTGTTTACTACAAGACCTGATACACTTTTTGGAGTTACCTTTATGGTTGTAGCGCCAGAACATCCTATTATTGATAAATTATCTAATAAAATTAAAAATATAAATGAAGTTTTGGGATATAGACAAAAAGCAAAAGAAAAAACAGAGTTTGAAAGGACTGAACTTGTTAAGGATAAAACTGGTGTTAAGCTTGAAGGAATAAGTGGAATAAATCCTGTTAACAATAAAGAAATAGAAATCTGGATAAGTGATTATGTAATGATGGGTTATGGAACAGGTGCTATAATGGCAGTTCCCGCTCATGATGAAAGAGATTATGAATTTGCTAAAAAGTTTGGAATTGAAATAATAGAAGTTATTAAAGAAGTAACTGGTGAAAAAAGAGAAAATGAATCTTATAAAAAAAGTATAGTTGCTTTAGTATATAATCCTAAAATTGATAAGTATTTAACTTTAAATTGGGGTGATTTAGGTGGAAGATTATTAATTGGTGGAAGTATTAAAGAAAACGAAACAACTATAGAATGTGCTGAAAGAGAAATAATAGAAGAAACAGGATATAATGATTTGAAATTTATTAAAACGAGTCCAACAATTAATCATCATTATTTTGCTTTTAATAAAAACAAGGCTTATGAAATAGATGCAACAGGAGTATATTTTGAACTATTAAGTGAAAATGTTGAAAATCAGAATCTTGATATAGAAGAAGAAAATAATTTTAAAGTAGAATGGAAAACTAAAAAAGAGATAGAGCAAGATATTAAAGATGAACTTCATAAAAGGGTATTTGAATATAATTTTGAAACTTGTGCTTATACTGGTGATGGAGTAATGATAAATTCTGAATTTTTAAACGGATGCGATAACAAAAAAGATTCTATTGATAAAATGTTTGAATTTTTAGAAGAAAAAGGATTAGGAAAACCTAAGGTAAATTATCGCCTTCAAGACTGGATTTTCTCGAGACAAAGATTCTGGGGAGAACCAATACCTTTAGTTCATTGTGAAGAGTGTGGCTGGGTTCCAGTTCCTTATGAAGATCTTCCGGTTGTGCTTCCAGATGTAGCTGAATATGAGCCTACTGATGATGGAGAAAGCCCACTTGCTAAAATAAAAGACTGGGTTAATACTAAATGTCCTAAATGTGGTAAAGAAGCTAAAAGAGAAACAGATACAATGCCAAACTGGGCGGGTTCTTCTTGGTATTGGCTTAGATATATGGATCCAAATAATAAAAAAGAATTTGTATCAAATGACGCACTTAATTACTGGGGCATGGTAGATTATTATAATGGTGGTATGGAGCACGCTACAAGACATTTACTTTATGCAAGATTTTGGAATCAGTTTTTGTATAATATAGGACTTGTTCCAAATAAAGAACCATTTAAAAAACGTGTATCTCATGGAATGATACTTGGAGAAGATGGACAAAAGATGAGTAAAAGCTATGGTAATGTTGTAAATCCTGATGATATGGTTAAAGAGTTTGGATCAGATGCTTTAAGAACTTATGAAATGTTTATTGGTGATTACGAAAAAGAGGCTTCTTGGAGTGAAAATGGTCTTAAAGGATGTAAAAAATTCTTAGATAGAATTTATAGAATTAAAGATAAAGTAATTAAAACAGATGAATATACTAGTAATCTTGAAATTAAAATAAATCAAACTATTAAAAAAGTAAGTTATGATTTAGATAATATGAAATACAATACTGCAGTTTCTTCTTTAATGATATTACTAAATGAATATGAGAAAGAAGAAAAAATTACTTCAAAAGATTATATAACATTATTAAAACTATTAAATCCAATTGCTCCTCATATTACAGAAGAACTAAATTCAATGTTTAATGATAAGAGAATATGTGAAACTAGCTGGCCTATTTATGATGAACACAAAATTCAAGATGAAGAAGTAACAATAGCGATTTCTATAAACGGAAAAGTAAGAGGAACTATTAAAGTTTCAAAAGATTTAAGTGATGAAGAAGTATTAAGACTTTCACACGAAGAAGAAAATGTAAAAAAACATTTAATAGAAAAAGAAATAATTAAAGAAATAGTAGTTAAAAATCGTATAGTTAATATTGTCGTTAAATAAAAATAAAAGGTTATGGAGGATAAATGAAGGAAATTCAATTCTTTGAATTAGGAACAATAGAAGATTCTTTAATTAGACGTGTAGTTATTGTAAGTAACTTTAATGGAAAATGGATTTACTGCAAGCATAAAGAAAGAAACACTTGGGAAATTCCAGGTGGACATGTGGAAGATGGAGAAACTCCTTTAGAAGCTGCTAAAAGAGAACTTTATGAAGAAACAGGTGCAGTAAAGTTTTCTATAGAACCAATAAGTATATATATGGTTTCTCAATATGCTTTATTGTACTATGCGGTAATAGAAGAGCTTGATAAATTGCCTGACTCTGAAATTCAGAAAATATCTTATTTTGAAAAAGAACCAGAAAATCTAACTTATTCTGAAATGCATTCTAAACTATTTGAAAAAGTTAAAAATATAAAAAATATATAAACAAAAAAATTCTACATTTATTGTAGAATTTTTTCTATAAGAATATTAATATTAATATTCCTAAAACCAAACAATATAAACTGAAATAAATAAGATTTCCCTTTCTTACAAGTTTCATAAACCATCTTAAGGTAAAATATGAAACTATAAAGGATGCAAGAAAGCCTAAAGAATAAGGTAATATTAAATCATTTAAATTTGGAAGTTCCAGTATATCTTTTATGCCCAAAATCATTGTTCCAATACTAATTGGAATATAAAGCATAAATGAATATTTAAGTGCTGGACTTCTTTTTATATCTCTGAATAATGCAGCAATTAAAGTAGAACCACTTCTTGATATTCCAGGTATAACCGATATAATTTGAATAAGTCCGATAAATAAAGCATCTTTCCAAGTAAGATCTTTATCTTCCTTATTTCCTTTAATATTTCTAACAAAAAATAAAAATATTGCTGTTATTAAAAACGAAATACCAATTATATTTATATTATTTAAATATGATTCAATAGTATCTTTGAAAAGTACTCCAACTATACCGACTGGAATAACACCTAAAACTATAAGCCAACAATATTTGTAATCAGCTTCGTATTTAACTTCCTTCGTAAAAATAAATTTGAAAAAATTAGTAATAAGTTCTTTTATATCTTTCCAATAGATTATCATTATAGCCAATAAACTTCCAAAATTTACCACTATTTCAAAATTTAAATCAACGGAACCCAAATCCATTATATTTTTAAGAATGAATACATGCCCACTGGAAGAAACAGGAATCGGTTCTGTAAAACCTTGTAATATACCTAATAAAATATATTTTAAAATTGTTATCATTTCTCTTCACCTATAACATTATATAATATTTTTCATCTTTTATAAATAAAATTTAAAGAGGTGTACATATGCTTTTAAGAATATTTTTATTTATAATTGGTGTTTTAATAAGTTCTTTATCTTTAATGTTTTTGATTTTATATAGTAATTTATTTAATATGGGTTACAATTTTTTTGAATATTTAAATTTTATATCTAAAAGAATTGAATGTTTAATGTTATTTATTGGCATACTATTAATAATAGTTTCAATGTATAAAAGAAAGGAAAAAAACAATGATTTTTATTTATGATATATGGGTTAATTTCAATGATAAGTTCTATGAATTCTACGAGTGGAGTGAAAACGATATAATCGAACATGTAAGAAAAATGCCACTACTTAGGATAAAAAAAGAAATGCTTGATGAATTAATTTCTAAAAATATTATAATTAACAAAATATTTCTAAATAATATTTATAATAAAAGCGAAATATTTAATAACAAGAATATTGAATATTTAGAATATGGATGTATTTTTTCTGATCTAAATAGAGCTATTGTAGTTACATTTAATAAAGAAGGTCAAATACTTGAATTAAGTAGTATAAGTGTTGGAGAAGAATTAGAAATTATGGATATAACAGAAACTTTAATATTAAAAGATATAAAATATAAATCTCTTAATAATAAATATGAAATAAATAATTTAACGCGAAAAGAAAATAAACTTGTAGGGGGTATAATAAATGAACTTGAAAAGATAAAAACAGATAAAAGTAAAATAGATTATTTATGCTATGAATGGTTTGGAAAAACAAATGAAACTTATGATAATTTAGTTGATAGTATAAAAAAAGAATTTACTGAAAAACATAGAGAATTTATGGATTTACTAAAATTGGTAGTGTAATTAAAAAATGTATAAAATTTAACTTTTGATAAAGAATAATAATAAGAGGAGGAATTATGAAAAAAACTTTGCTTATCACTTTATTATTAGTTTCTATATTTTTATTTACCGGATGTGACACTATGAATACCCCTACAAAAAGAACTGAAGAGTATCTTTCAAGATATGTGTCTTTAAATGATGATGTAAAAGGTGATATAGATTTAATGGTTGAGACAGAGAGTTTAAATGAAGCAAACAGTAAGATATATAAAGATGTAATTGAAAGACAACTGACAAATTTAAAATATGAAATAGTAAGTGAAGAAGTCAATGGTGATAAGGCTACTGTAACTGCTAAAATAACTGTATATGATTTAGTTAAATCAAGAGGAGAAAGTAAAACTTACTATACAGAGAATCCAAATGATTTTTATACAGATAATGCTCTCGATAAAGATAAATACTCTAAATATGAGCTTGATGAAATGTTAAAATATTCAAAGACAGTAGATTATACTATAGAATTTAATTTAACAAAAGTTGATGATGTATGGACGGTTGATGAAGTAGGTAACACTACTAAAGAAAAAATATATGGTCTATATGACTACGGAAATAATAAGTAATAAAAAACTTATTATTTTTTTATTGATTTGTTCATATTGTTTTTATAGGAGACCCTATGAAAAAGTTTATAATTTTAATTCTGTTATTATTGATACCTAATACTGTAAATGCATACTCTGAAGCGTACGCTGTTATGGATGCAGATTCGGGAAGAATTCTAGCAGGTTCAAATATGATGAAAAGTTATCTTATAGCTTCCACTACAAAAGTTATGACAACTTTAGTAGCGCTTGAAGAAGGAGAACTTAATAAAAAATATATTACTTCAAATATAATAAGTGAAGTATATGGATCTATGATTTACGCTAAAGAAGGTGAAGTGTTTACTTTAGAAGATTTACTTTATGGGCTTATGCTTAGAAGTGGAAATGATGCAGCAATGATTATAGCTGAAAATAACGGAGGATTAGAGAAATTTGTAAATAAGATGAACAATACTGCAACAAATATTGGAATGAAAAACACAGTTTTTGAAAATACACATGGACTTGATGATGATACAAAAAATTATTCCTGTGCTTATGATTTAGCTGTAATGATGAGATATGCTATGAAAAACGAGGAGTTTAGAGAAATAACTAAAACTAAAAAGTACATTGTTAAAACAAATATTACTACTCATGAATGGTACAATAAAAACAAACTTTTAAGTTCGTACAAGTACGCTACAGGTGGAAAAATAGGATATACAGAAAAGAGCAAGCATGTATTTGTTTCAAGCGCAACTAAAAATAGTAAAAACTTAATAGTTGCGACTATTAAAGATACAGATAGATTTAATACTCATAAGGGACTATATGAAAAATATTTTGATGAATATGAAAGATATAAAGTTTTAGATAGTTTTACTTTTTCATTTAAAGACAAAAAATATAAAAATTATCACTTGTACATAAAAAATGACTTTTATATGCTTTTGACAAAAGAAGAAATAAAAAAATTAAGAATTGATATTGTTCTAAATAAAAAAATTAAAAATTCAGTAACAGGTTCAGTAAATGTTATATTAAATGATAAAACAATACATTCTGAAACCTTATATGGAATAAATAGTAATAGTAAAATAAAGACAATAAAAAAGATGTTAGTATTTTGGAAATAGTACAACTATTAAAAATCGACAAAGTTTATTCTTGAAAAAGGAATAGTATAATGATAAAATTACACTATGAAAGTAGTGTGATTTTTTTGAAAAAATATAATAACAAATTATTAGCAATAGGCTTTTCTATAATAGGACTTGTAATATTAACAATTATAGGACTTTCATATGCATTTTTTACTGCAAGTGTAACAGGTAATGAAAATGCAAACCAGACTGTTATAGAAACAGCTGATTTAAGACTTGTATTTAATGATACACAGGTTATTACAATGA
>CAZVIQ010000025.1:0-11734 GCA_964626795.1 uncultured Muribaculaceae bacterium | reverse complement strand
TAGTTCTTTTCGTATCAACACATAAGAATAAAAAATTAAAAAAACTTATAGGTGAAATAAAAAATTATCAAGATAAAGAAAATTCAAATTCTATTAAGAATTCAGATGATAAAGAAAAGATAAAAAGCGAAAAGATAAAAAATGTAAAAGCAGAAGAAAAACAGAACAAATCCGAAATTAAAAAAGATAAAAAAATAAAAGAAAAAGAAGCAAAGAAAGCAAAGAAAACAAATAAAAATGATTTGAAGAAATTAGATGAATTGTAAAATTTATCTTTTTTCTTATAATTTAATTTTAATTCTATTGTTAAAAATTATAAAATATTATATAATTATTTAGTAACTTGGAGGACAGAAAAAGAATGAAAAAAGGAAAAAAAATATTTTTAACAATTATAAGTGTAATTGTATTAATTTTGTTAATACTTTCCACTTTATTTATAATATATGATTTATATTTATTTACAGGAATATTAAAATTTTACAGAGTTACCGTATCATTATTAATTCTATTTATTACATTTATTTTAGGACAATGGACAGTTTACTTTTTAAAAAATAAAAAAATTAACAAATATATAATATTATTAATAATAAGTTTAATATATTCAATACTGTTAGTATTTGCTGGTTATTATATGTATAGAATTATTAGTAATCTAGAATTCAATAATGATAAAACGACTTATAGTGTTTCTCTTATAACTTTTAATGAAAAATATAAAACTTTAGATAAACTTGATAATTTAAAAATAGGGATTATTGAAGATACAACAGATATTACCAACTATGTTCTTCCAATGGAATTTATTGAAAAAAACAAACTTGAAGATTATAATACAATTGCTAAATATTCAAGCACATTAGATTTATTAACAGCACTTTATAATGAAGAAGTTGATGCTATATTTATAAATAGTGAATATGAAAATTTATATAGTAAACTTGAAGAATATAAAGATATAAAAAGTAAAGCGATATTGATAAAAACTTATAAAAAAGATATAAAAGATATTGATATCAATTTAACCGATATTGAAAAAAGTGAAAAAACCTTAACAGATCCTTTTACTATACTACTTTTAGGAGTTGATTCTGAAGATGATGGATTAAATCCAAATGCAGCATTTAACGGTGATACAATGATGATGATAACATTTAATCCAAATAATTTAAATGCAACAATGTTTTCAATTCCAAGAGACACTTATGTTCCTATATCTTGCAGTGGAAATAGACTTAATAAAATAAATACTGCTGCTTATGGAGGATCAAGTTGTGTTGTAAAAACATTAGAAAATTTAACAGGTATAAAAATTGATTATTATGCAATGATTAATTTTAAAGGGGTTGTTGATTTAGTAGATCAACTTGGAGGAATTACTGTAAATGTTCCTAAGCCTGATTATGAAGAAGGATATTGTCTTGAAGACAGCAACAGAATATTTGGTAACGTATGTCTAAAAGAAGGTCTACAAGAATTAGATGGTGAACACGCATTAGCTTTAGCAAGAGTAAGATACGCTTTCTCTATTGGGGATTTTCAAAGAGGACAAAATCAACAGTTAGTTGTTGAGGGAATGTTAAATAAAGTAAAAGATATAAGAAGTATAAATAAAGTTATTAAAATATTAGATATAATTAATAAAAATATTTCAACTAATCTTTCAAAAGAACAAATACTTTCTTTATATGAAGTAGGAAAGAAAATGATTATCGCAGATAATACTAATCTGTTCAACATACAAAAAACTTTTCTTACAGGATACGATATGAGTGTTTACGAACCTGCAAGTGGAGGAAATAGATATGCATTCTTTCATTACAAGCAAAGCCTAAACTCAATTGTTACGGCAATGAAAGAAAATTTAGGTTTAATAGAGGTTACTCCTATTAAAACATTCTCATTTTCAATTAATGAAATTTATGAAAAAGAAATAATTGGATATAATTATTATGGTGAATCAAGATATCCTGTAGTGCCTAATTTCTATTCTATATCAGATGCTATAAACTGGGCTAACAGTAAAGGACTTCCTATAACAATTTTAAATTCTAACACTGGTGAAAGTATTATAGGCGATTATGATAAATATGATATTACAAGCCAAAACGAGATGCCAAATACACTTGTAGTAAGAATAAATTCAGTAACAATATATGCAGCACCTAAAAATTCAGCTGTGGTTACTGATCCTAAACCGAAAGAAGATGATAATAGTTCAACCTCTTCAAGTTCAAGTGAAACCAGTTCAAATACGGAAGAAGATGAACCTAGTATAGATCTAGATAAAGATGAAGAATAAATTAAAAAGCTAAAATAAAATTAGCTTTTTTTAAATATAAATAATTTACTAAATATATAATTGGAAACAGTAACAATTATCTGCGCTATTAACTTTACAACCATATCATTCCAAGAAAATATTGATATTAAGATATAAAGTGTTATCATCTCTAAACCTAATGATAAGATTCTCATACTAGTAAAACTTATTCCTTCTTTAAAAATAGTTTTAAATCTTTTATCAATACTTTTAAATACAATAAATTTATTTGAAAAAAATGCAAACAATACTGCTACTATCCAAGCAATAATATTACTAGTATAAGGAGAAAAATTACATATTCTTGTAAAAATATAGTATATAACTAAGTTTACAATAGTAGTTAATACCCCTACAAAGATATATGTTATTAATTCTTTATACTTTTTTGATATTATATATAATTCTTTCATACTGATTATTTTGCACTTACAACATATAATTTTTTATCAATTTTAATTAAAGTTAATTTTTTTGAAGTATCATATCCCATATCTTCTACGTATGTCCAAGAAAGTGCTATTTCATAAGCATCATATTCTGTTTCAGAATAGTTAAACTTAGTCTCACTTATATCTTCCATATTAATATCACTTACTTCAGGTAATACTTGAGTTCTATCATTATAAAGATTACTTATTACAGTTTTATATATTGTATCTCCTGCTTTTATTTTAAAATTTTCTAAAGAATCTGGATGAATAAAATCAAGAGACCCTATATCAGTACTTGAAATTTTATTTGAAAGTGTATAAAAATCAGTTATATATAATTTAGCTAGTAATTCAGCATACTTATTATAATTAATTTCTTTTTCTTTAAGAACTTTTTTTAATTCATTATAATATTTTTCATAAAGGATAGTATCTCTATCTTCAAGTTTATATCCAAATTCTTTGATAGAATTTTTTTCAGTTGCAACATTAGGATTTTCTTCCACTTTTTTGAAAAAATCATTATATACTTTTACACCTATTAAAATTAATAAAGTTAAAAGTATAATTATTTCCACCGTAATAATAACTCTTTTAATGTTCAGTTTCTTTTTTTCTTTCATTTTTTAGTCTCCTTCGCTTTTAATAAATTATGAACAATTATACCATTGGATATTTCTAATCTCCTAATTGAATATTCTTTATTTTTTTCTATATAAGAGCTTTCAATAGGTTCACTATCAAAAGATACATATTCATCTTTTAAATTATTATAATAAACCTTGTTTGTTAGAAAATTCCCATTAGGAAATATAACTATTTTTTCACTATTGTTAAATATATCATTACCTAAAGCATATTTTGATTCAAATCCAAACATATTTCCTATAGTAGGTAATATATCATACATTCCCATTACATCTGTAACTTCTTTTTGTAGTTTTTTATCTTTAGTCCATATAATTAGAGGTGTATTTTTTAATAAATCATAATTATAATTTTCAAGACTTATATAAGTGGGATCATCAATTGATTTTATACCATTTATATATGGATCATAATTATATAATAACTTAAATTGGCTTTTACCTAATTTTGCTTCATGATCACCATATAATACAAATACCGTGTTGTCAAAGATTGGATCCTCTCTTACAGTATTAAAGAACTCGCCCAGTGCAGCATCAGAATAATGAACTGATTTCAAATAATTTCCCATATCTGTACCTTCTAAATACGATGCCTCATCCATAATGGAATTACCAAATTCATCTGTTGCTTCATATGTCATAGTAACTTTAAATTCACCATATTTTTCTACATCATCAAATGGAGAATGATTTGATAAAGTAATTATTGTTCCCATGTAGGGTACACCTTTATTGTTAATCTCTTTAAGTTTTTCAATTGACTGCGCCAAAAAAGATTTATCTCCTAAACCAAGTCCAACTAAATCTTCATCACTTTTTATAGTATAGCTATCTTTGGCAAAGAAATTATCATAACCAAGTTTTTTATGCATTATTTTTCGATTCCAATAATCTGCATTATTAGCATGCATGCTAAATGTATAATAACCTAAATCTTTAAACATTTGAGGCATTGCTACATAAGACCTATCACTATAACTTACAAATACAGTACCGCTTAATGAAGGCATAATACCAGTAAGTAAAGTAAATTCTGTATCTGAAGAGGTTCCTACACTTATTTGAGGATAAAACTTAGAAAAATATAAACCTTCTTCTGATAACTGGTTAACATTTGGTGTTACATCTTCACCATTAATTGATAAATCTATAAGAAAATTCTGTAAACTTTCTGCATGTATAAATATGATATTCTTTCCTTTAAATACATTAGTATATTTATTTGTGGATTTTTCTTCACTCCAGAGTTCATCATAAAATTCTCTAAAGGTTTTTGATGCTTTATCATATCCAAACAGACTGTCTATTTTAGGTTGAATACTCTGAACTAAATCATTAACAGTATAAATATATAAACCAAATCTTTGCACAATATATTCTCTGTTCCATTGCTTTATAAATCTACTTATTTCCATACCCGATAAAGTAATTGTAAATAAAGATATTAATATTATTCCAGTAAGAATAGTACTTTTAAACATTTTCTTTCCTATTTCAGTTTTTCCTACCTCAAAATAATAATTCTTTTTTGATAGATTTGTATGTATAAAAATTAATATAAGAGGATAAATAATATAAATAAAGTGTGTTAAGCTTAATTTTTGAACTACTGCATCATCAACTTCCCATATCATAGTCATAGTTGAAATTAAATTAACTGAAATAAAAGATTGATAAAATACATAGTAAATAGAATTTAAAACACCTAATATAGAAAAAACAATAATTAAAGTTAAAAAATATTTAAATTGACTTTTTGGTTTTATAAAATACCCAAAAGAACCAATAATTAATGCAAAGATTAAATCACCAAATAAAGGTTTAATAGTAAAAACACTACCTACGGTAGAGATTCTTAATGTTAAACCAATACATAGTGATAAAATTACATAACTACTAAATAAAACATTTGTAGAAAAATATTTTTTAGATTTATTCTTAAAAGTTTTATATACTTTCCCTATTTTATTCTTCATATTTACCTCTGTTTGTACTTTAACATTATATCACGTATAGCATTAGTTGTAAATTAATCGTTAGATAAATATTTTATCAAATAAACAAACTTTTATGATCTTTTAATCACTAATCAAGATTACTAATTGAATTAATAATCTTTTTATAATTTGGATATTTTTCAAAATTACTTTCAATATTCTCTTTTATAAATTCTTCACTATCTACTTTAGTTTGAAGCAATATTTTATAGTCTTCTTTTAAATTTGCAATTTTAAAAGTCATATCTCCACTTTGTTTTACACCAAACAAGTCTCCTTCTCCACGCATTTCAAAATCTTTTTCTGTTATATAAAATCCATCATTACTTTCAGAAAGTACTTTAAGTCTCTTATTATTTTTTGATCCAATAAGAATACACTTACTTTCATACTCGTTTCTTCCTATTCTGCCTCTTAACTGGTGTAATGTAGCAAGACCAAAACGTTCTGCATCAAATATTACCATCATTGTAGCATTTTTTACATCTACACCCACTTCAATTACAGTAGTGGATATTAAAACATTTATACTTCCCTGTTCAAATTCATTCATTACTTTTTCTTTATCTTGTTTAGAAAGTTTACCATGAAGTATTTCAGTTTTTATTTTTTTATTGAAAGCTATATCAATATTCTTTTTAAGTTCATTAACTGTTGTTAAATCAAGAGTTTCACTCTCTTCTATTAATGGGCTAACTACATATATCTGATGTCCTTTTTTTATTTCTTCAAGCATAAGTGTAAGAACATCATTAAGATCTTTTTCACTTTTTATAATTGTTTCAATTTCTTTTCTACCAACCGGTTTAGTCTTAATATAGCTTATATCCATATCACCATATAAAGTAAGTGCATAAGTTCTAGGAATTGGTGTAGCTGACATATAAAGTACGTCTACAACTGAACCTTTATTTTTTAAGTTTGATCTTTGATTTACTCCAAATCTATGTTGTTCATCAGTAATAACTAAACCAAGTTTCTTAAATTCTACATTTTCACTTATTAATGCATGAGTTCCAATAACTAAATCTATCTTTCCAGTATTAAGCTTTTCATATATTTCTTCTTTTTCACTTTTCTTAGTACTTCCTAGAAGTAATTCAATTTTTAAATCAGTATTTATAAGAAGATTTTTAATAGTATTATAATGCTGAATAGCTAATATTTCTGTAGGCGCCATAAGAGCAGTCTGATATCCACCTAAATAATTTATATAGGAAGCAATAACACCAACTACAGTTTTTCCACTTCCAACATCTCCTGAAAGCATTCTGTTCATTTTATCTCCACTAATTAAATCATTATATATGTCTTTAACAGCTGATGCTTGATCTTTAGTTAATTCAAAAGGTAATTCTCTAATAAAATCATTTACCTTTTCTAAATCTACATTTCTTTTTAAACCAGTTTTTGTATTTTTATTAATAATTTTTAAATAATTTATTTTAAACATAAACATAAAAAGTTCTTCATAAATAAGCTTTAATTTTGAAGCTTTTATATCTTTTAAAGTTAAAGGATTATGAACTTTTTTTACAGCTGAAAACTTATCAATAAAATCATATTTTTCATTTAGATCTTCTGGAATATAATCTTTAATGTCTGTAATCATATTTAAAGCAGAACTGATATATTTCCTTAAATTCTTATTAGATAATCCACTTGTTAAATGATAAATACTCTCAATAGTATTATTTTCTATTTTCTCAAGTTTTATATCAGTCGCGATTACTGTGTTCTTAATTTCATTATATTTACCAAACACTGTAATAGTCATACCAAGTTTTAAATTATTTTTTAAAAATGCCCTGTTGAATATTACAATAGTTGTTACTTTTTTATTAGTTCCCACTCTAAAAGTTAAACTGTTCATTTTAGAATTAAATCTTCTTATAACAGGTATTGAATCAATTATACACTCAATAATAACATTGTCTCCATCTTTAGATTCACTTAAATTATCAAGCTTTATAAAATTATATCTATAAGGATAATAACTAACTAAATCTTCAATGGTTTTTATATCTAATGCGCTTAAATGTTCTTTTGTTTTTACACCTAAACCTTTAATCTTATCTAAATTACTCATACTACTCCTTTATCAAATAAATCTCATATATTTTATCATAAAATAGCGCTTTTGTACATAATTAACTCTCATGATTTTATTTGATAATCTCAAAGAAATTGATTTTTTACACTTAAAGTGGTATAATAATGCACATTTATTAAGAAGAGGGGGAATTTTAATGAATATTAAATATAAAGATTTTTCAGCTGAAGATAAGATATTGTTTGTTTTAGAGTATTTTTGCTACATATTATCTATTTTATCTTTACTATCTATGCTATTTGTTCTAAGTAAAGGATCTAATATAGGCACTATAGCATTATTCTTTATTTCACTTGTACTTATAGGTTGCGGTATAGATGCAAGATTTTCAAGAGACTCTCATATTTTAAAGCATAAATCTTACAAACTTGAAACTAGTAAAAACAATAATAAATTACTAAAATATAACTAATTAAAAAGAATAAAAATGATATGATTTATACATTTTTAAAGTTGTATTTTAATTTTGTATAAAATGTAAGTTCTTATGATAATATTTTAACTAAAATTACAAGTGAGTCTTATAGACTTTTTCAGGGATCGAAAGTTATTGCTAATTTATAAAATTAAGCTACTTAAAACAAAATAAAAAAGCATTATATACTGAATTATTAATGAATAATAAATTAAATAATTATCTTTTTTCGGCTGGCAATGAGCTAATAAAAGAGTTGTATTTTAATAAACAAACTTATAGAATTTGATGATACCATTACTAAAGAATTAAGAAAAAAGAATCAATTGTATGAGTTGAAATAATGAATTCGTGTAAAAGTAATGCTGAAGAAATAGTAGGTGGATTTTTTCCTCTCTTTCGAGCGGATATTAAAAAGATTAAGTTGATACTAATTCACTTTATCTTTTTTAATCTTCAAACACCCAACTATATATATAACCGTTTCTTATATTTTCTATTGTAGAATTATTAATAAATACTATTGCATTATCAAACCATTTAGTTTTATTTTGAGTAAATGGTATTCCAATATCTTCTAATGTGCTTTCTAAACATCCTGTTTTTAAAATTATTATATTATTTACTTTCAAATACTTTAACATTTCTAAAGTTTTTGTTTTTACTCCTTCATCATGTATTTTTTCAATACCACCATTATGATAATAATCTTTATTAGCATCCAAATTTTTATTAATTTCTCTTCTGATTTCAATAAACTTATCTTTGATATCTTTTTCAATAGCACCATTAATTGCATGATTAAAATCTTTATCTTTTAATATATCAAAATCATAAATTCTATAGTTAGGAATACTTAGTTCATTATAAACATCAGAAATTTTCTTCAGTTCTTGTTTGTTTCTTCCGTGTGTAAAAAATGAGCTATCAGATAAATTAATTTTGTCGTGTAAACTTTGAAAGAATTCTTCGTCTGCTTCAGACTCACAAATGTATACTTTTTCGCAAAATAAACCTTTTAAAATATTTGAAGATGATAATAACGGACTTGCTATAATTTCACATATTTTATCTTTTTGTAATAGATTAAACTGATTATTATTTCCATCACGAGTAATCCTTATTATATTTATATCTTTATTAACATTTAATATTCCCTTTAATAAATCAACACTATGGGTAGAAACAAATATTTGTTTATTCTCATTTGTAGACCGTGCTATAATTTCTCCTAATTGCTTAGCCAATGGAGGATGTAAAAAAGATTCTGGTTCATCTAATAACAAAATGTTTTTATCGTCCATATGCAATGCCAAATAATTTGTTATAAAACTTTTAATGCCATCCCCTTCATAATCTAAAAGGTTATAATCTTTTAACATTATTTCAGCAGAACTATCATCTCGACTAGAATTCCTTATAAAATCAAAATCATTTCCAACCCTAAACAAAATACTATCTCCCCAAGAAAACCTATCTAAATATACATCCTTATTAAACATTTTTTTGGTGTATATTGATAAATTATTTAACAAGTTACTGTTAAACTGAACTTGAGACAAAAAATTAGTACTACTATCTTGTAAACCATATTTTTTTTGTCTTTTACACATAAGTAGTTTTTCTTCAGTACCTAAATAATTAAAAAACAAATTACCATATATATTTATAAAGCTTTCTATACTTTCTCCAATAGGGGAATATAATGAATCTCCACTTACTTCCAATTCTTCGCTTACCTTTTGTCCATTTTTTTCATATTCTACATATCTTTTATTATGAATAATAGCATCAGAGGGAAATGAACCATCTTTCGAAATTTGTTCATAATTGCAAATTTGTTGTCTGAAATTAAGAATTTGCCTATCAAGAGTATTTTCCCAATCAGGTTGTATATTTATATTTCCAGTATCCAAATAGTTACTAATATTATTACCAACTTCTATATTAAACTGATTTATTCCAGAATAACTTCTAATATAAAATTGACTATCTCTTGTATAGAATATATTCTTTTTTATACTATACCTTTCAATAAACTCTTCTTTACTATTGGGCAAAGAATACTTCATTTTATCAATAACAATACTTTTAATTATTGGACCATGATTTTTTTGAAGAGTATTTTTTATATCTTTTAAAAATTGACTTTTGCCACTATTATTAGGGCCTATTATTATATTTATTTGCTTAGGTTCAACAATTGTACCATCATTTGTTATTATTTTATTTATTTTAAAATTATACATTTTTTCACCACACTTTTTATAAATTATTCATCAATATCTATATGTAGATTCAATTCTTCTTCAGTCGGCAAGGATTCTAATATATCTTTTGATAAAATTTTAGATATTTCATAAGAACTAATACCAATAGGTTTATCTATTCCTTTCAATGAATAATTAGCAGTTAATCTATCTTTTTCTTTGCATAATATTAAACCAATAGATTGATTATCATCTTCACTTTTAATAATATCATCAAAAGCATTTAAATAAAAGTTCATTTTACCAGCATACTCTGGAGCATATTTAGTAGCTTTCAATTCAACAACTACATAACATCTTAATTTTAAATGATAAAATAATAAATCTATAAAGTAATCATTGTCATCAACTGTTAATTTATATTGATTTCCAACAAAACTAAAACCATTACCTAATTCGAGCAATACATCTCTTATTCTAGTAATCATTTGAGTTTCTAACTCTTTTTCTTTAAAATTTTCCTTTAAAGCAATAAAATCAAATATGTAAGGATCTTTTATTATATTATTAACTAAATCACTATCTTTATCGGGTAATGCTAACTTAAAATTATTTGAACTATTACCCAACCTTAAATGATAATTTAATTCAATTTGTATAGCTAATACATTTCTACTCCAACCATTTTCAATTGTTTTTTCGGCATACAGTTTTCTTATATCCTTATCATTAACTTTCTCCATTAAAAGGATATTATGTCCCCAAGGTAATTGTGCAACAAGCTGTTGCACTTTTTCATTGTCTCTATATTCACTGTAAAACTTTTTCATATATTTTAAATTACGTACTGAAAATCCTTTAATATTAGGAAAATCTAGTTTTAATTCTATAGCTGTTTGTTCTATAAATTTATTACCATATTCACTATTCTCTTCAATTATTTTACCAAGTTTAAAATAAAGCACTATTAAATTACTATTGACTTGAAACATAGTTTTAACTTGTGTTGTTTTAATTTCTTCTTTAATATTGTTAATTACTTCTTTAAAGTCTTTTTCTAACATTATTTTCCTCCATTTACTTTTTATATTACCATCAATAGTAATAATCTCACCATTAATATAACTAGATTATTCACTTTTAAAAAAATAAATAGATCTTGCTATCTTCTTAGGTTTAGCAAATCTCTCTAGGTATATTTTTTTTCATTTCTTCTTCAAAGTACTCATTTGGTAAACTCTGAAGTCTATTTTAGATATATTAAAACCTTTTTCAATTTTATCTATAGTATTATTATCAAAACACGTTTTTCCAGAAAGCTCTCTTTTTATATATCTATTTTATTACAGAAAAAATTATTAATCAATAAATTTGTGATTAATAACAATACTAGCATTACATTAGTTAATTCAAAAAATAACTTTCCTTTATAAGGAAATAAGTTTTTTTAAATCATTATCGTTAGTCAAGGGCAGGGAAGTTGTTCATCTTGATCCTTGACTAATCTTAGAATATTACAAGGTTGTATAAAATTCGTTGAATCAAAGAGCAACGTCCCAAAAAGCTAATAATAATAAATTCAATAGTTA
>CAZVIQ010000024.1:0-11892 GCA_964626795.1 uncultured Muribaculaceae bacterium | reverse complement strand
TAACAATTCAAAATAGAAAAAGAGAAATAGAAATAATGAGACTTGTAGGTGCTTCAAATACTTATATAAAGCTTCCATTTTTCTTTGAAGGAATTATACTTGGATTCTTAGGAACAATTATTCCTATATTTGCATGTTGTTATGGATATGTTTATCTTTATGAAGTATTAGGTGGACAGTTATTTACATCAGTAATAAAGCTTGTTAACCCAGACAATATAATTTATAGTATAATTATAATAACTTTACTTGTTGGAACTCTAGTTGGTGCGATAGGAAGCTATAGAGCAGTAAGGAGGTATTTAAAAATATAAATGAAAAAAATAATTTCAGTTTTATTACTTTTATTGCTTTTAATAAGTCCATTCTTTACTTATAATTTAGAGGCAAGAACTTTAAGAGATTATTATAATGAATTAAATGAAATAGAAGCTAAGAAAAATAGAACAGCAGAAGAGAAAGCTGCCGCTCAAGCAAAGCAAAGACAATATCAAGCACAAATTGATGCATCACAAAAAGCTATTGCTAATGCACAAGCAGAAATATCAAGAGTACAAAATGAAATCGTGGAACTTGAAATAAAGATAAAAGAAACTGAAGCACAAATTAAAGATCTTCTTAGATTTAAACAAGTTTCTTCAGGAGATAATTTATATCTTGAATATATTTTTAGTGCTTCAGATTTTACAGATTTTATATATAAAAGTGCAGTTGTTGAACAGCTTAGTGGTCATAACGATAAATTAATAAATGACTCACGTGATATGATTGAAAAAAACAAAAAATTAAAAGTGGAACTTGAAGGTAAAATAGCAGCAGAGCAAAAAGAGTCTGCTGAATTACAAAAACTTTTTAAATCAAATCAAGTAAGTCTAGATGATTTATCAGATGTTGAAAGATTTACAGATGCAGATATAAAAGCTAAGAGAGAGGAAATTCAATATCTTGAAAGCAAAGGCTGTGAGATGGATGAAGAATTATTAGCTTGTATTGATGTACCTTTTTCAGCAGCTGGATTTACTAGACCTTTAACAAGAGGAACAATAACCGATGAATTTGGTTGGAGAGAAAAGCATCCTATCACAGGAAATAGAAGATTCCATGCAGGAATAGACATAGGTGTGCCTATAGGAACTCCCGTATATGCGTCAGCAACTGGTATAGTTGGTTATAATGTTTATGCATCAAGTGGAGGTGGCATTCAAGTAATTCTATATCACAATATTAGTGGTAAAGCTTATACGACAGTTTATATGCACTTAAATTCAATAAATGTGTCACGAGGTGACTTTGTAACTCCAAATACTGTTATTGCATATTCAGGTAATACGGGTGGAAGCACAGGTCCACATTTACATTTTGAAATTCATGAAGGGCAGTCAACATTGGCAGATACTGCAGTTAATCCTAGATATTATGTAACTTTCCCAGGATTGGATAACTCGTTTTTTTCTAGATACTAAGCTTTTATAATAAAGCTTTTTCTAATTGAAAGGAAAATAATTATGTCATACACATCTAACATTAAAAACGAAATATCAAATAATGAATATAGTAAAAGTGAATCTATTGCGGAGCTTTCTGCAATAGTGAATTTTAGTAGTGTAATTTATGATAATTATTTTACAGTTACAGTAGAGAACATTGCTGTCGCGAGAAGAATTTATAAACTTATTAAATTTTTATATAATATAGATATTTCTTTAGATAGTGATACTATTAATAATTTAAATAAATCCAGAATAATTGAAATAATAATATCTGAAAAAAGTGAAGAGATTCTGAATGATTTATCTATTATTAAAAATAGTAAAAGAGTTTATATTCCTTCTGATTTTATACTTGATAATGATGAAGATAAAAACTCCTATTTAAGAGGTGTATTCTTAATATGTGGCAGTATCAGTGATCCTAAAACAGCTGGATATCATTTAGAATTTGTAATTGAAAATGAAGAAAGTGCTTATTTTATAAATGATCTTTTAATAACTAGAGGATTTAGAAGTAAGATTCTGAAAAGAGAAAAGAAGTACATGGTTTATATAAAAGAATCTGAAAGAATAAGTGATTTTATTAAACTTCTTGGGGCGTACAACTCACTTTTCTATTATGAAGATATTAGAATTTATAGAGATCATAAAAATATGACAAATAGACTTAATAATTGTGAACAAGCTAATGTTGAAAAGATGATAAATAGTTCTATGGAACAGATGAAATTAATTGAAAGATTAAAACAAGAAAAAGATTTTGATTTACTTGATGATAAGATAAAAGAGATTTGTATATATAAAGAAAAATATAAAGAAACCTCAATGACAGAACTTGCAGAAATAATAAGCTATGAAACTGGAAATAAAATAACAAAAAGTGGAATTAATCATAGATTTAGAAAAATAAAAGAAATTTTAAAAGAAAGCTAAATAAATAAAATTAAAAATTAATATAATTAAATATGATATTAGATATATTTTGGATTATATTAATTTTTTTGCTCTTTTTATTTGGGATTTATACTTCTAAAAAAATAAGTTATAAAAATTATAACATTTTTAGAATGTTTAAATCTTTTAAAGATGAAAGCAAACTTGGTCTTTTTATGACTTTAGGAACTAAGATAGGCGTAGGTTCAATAATAGGAACAACTGCAGCTATATACATTGGAGGAGCCGGAAGTTTATTTTGGATGTGGATATTTTCATTTTTTACTTCATCGCTTATTTATCTTGAAGTAATTATTGGTGGTAAGTATAAAGAAAAAGGAGAAATCGGATTTATCAGTGGACCATATTTCATAATAAAAAATGGACTTAGAAAAAAATATTTAGCTTTGTTAACTGGAATAATACTTATAATAACATATTCTTTTTTCTTTCTTATGGTTCAGACAAATACAATTAATAATATTATTCTCTTAAATATTAATATAAATAAAGCGGTTATATTTGTAGCTTTATTAATTCTTTTACTTCTCACTATTACATTTGATTTAAAGGGACTTTTATCAATAATGAATATTTTAGTACCTATCATGTGTGCTTTATTTTTAATAATTTCTCTTTATGTTATATTTAAAAATACTGAGTTGTTACCTGAACTTATAAAAAGTATTTTTAGTGAAGCTTTTAATTTAAAAAGTTTTTTAACTGGTTTATTAATAGGTATTAAAAGAAGTATATTTTTAAATGAATTACTGGTAGGCACTACATCTTCTACAGCGCTTGTAGAAAGTAAAAATGATGAAATGATTGCTTCAATGCAGGTTTTTGGAGCATATTTTATTACTTTTATAGTAGGTACTCTAAATTCATTACTGGTACTTCTGTTCTTAAAAAGCACTAATCTTTCTTTTGATAACTATAATGTTCTTATTAATGAAACTTTTACGTATCATTTAGGTTATTATGGAACATTTATATTAATAGTGATATTATTATTACTAGGAGTTACTACTATAATAAGTGGCATTTATATTGGTATTTCAAATTTAGAAAATATGTCAAACAATAAATATATAAATAACACCTTTAAATTTTTGGTAGTAATTTTCTGTTTACTTGGCTTATTTATAAATATAGATTTAATGTGGAAAATAATTGATATACTATTATTAGTATTATTAATGATAAATGGAATATGTTTATTTAATATTATAAGGAGAAAGAAAAATGATTGGTAATGATTGGGATGATATTTTAAAAAATGTTTTTAAAAGTGAAGGATTTAATAAATTTTTGAAAGTAATTAAAAAAGAATATGATGAGAAAACATGCTATCCAGAATTCTCAAATATATTTAATGCACTTAAAATGACTCCGTATAAGAAAGTTAAAGTTGTTATAATTGGACAAGACCCCTATCATGGAGAAGGCGAGGCACATGGACTTTCTTTTTCAGTTCAAAAAGGAGTAAAAATACCACCAAGTCTTCAAAATATTTTTAAAGAACTATATGAAGATCTGGGCGTTAAAAACGGTTCAAGTGGAGACTTAACTCCATGGACTAAAGAAGGAGTTCTTTTACTTAACAGCGTTCTTACTGTTGAAAAAGACAAGCCCGCTTCACACAAATCACTTGGTTGGGAACTTCTTACAGATTATATTATAAAATTAATAAATTTAAAAGAAAGCCCAGTTGTGTTTATTCTCTGGGGAAGTTTTGCTAGAAGTAAGAAAGCTTTTATTACAAATAAAAAACACTTGATTATAGAAAGTACTCATCCATCTCCTTTTTCAGCATATAATGGCTTTTTTGGAAGTAGACCATTTTCTAGAACAAATGATTTTTTAAGAAAAAATAATATAGAAGAAATTAATTTTAAATTATAGTTTCTTCTTTTATTTCTTCACCTTCAAAGAATTTTTTTGTTTTATATTTTTTTATTATTGAAATAAGTTTAAAGCTTTTTTTACTGACTAAATTATTATATTTACCTACATATTTGTTATAATAAGTTCTAATCGCAATAAGATTGTTACTTATTTCATTTAATTCAGTTATTAGACCATCAAAACTTTTTACTTTTGATAGTTTTGAATTATCATTTTTAATTTCAAAGATTAAATTTGAAATTTCTGTAAGAAAATTATCAAGTTCATGTTCATTTAATTTATGACCTTTAGTTTTCTTAAAATTATTAAAAGTTTTATTTTCTTTTTTTATTTCTCTTTCAATAATATTTACTAGTCTGTCAATTATATCTCTTTCTTTTTCAAGATTCTTTTTTATTTCTTCAAACGCAACACTTATTTTATAATTTACCTCTTTAATAGTGTTATTTTGACTAAATAAACATAAGAGAATAAATAGTATTATTAAAACTATTATAGAAATAATAATTATTTCTTGCATATCATCACATCCTAAGACTATTTTACCAAAATAAAAGGACTTATTAAAGTCCATATTTTATTTTTTCATCAAATTCTACGTAATCTAGATAAATCATAAGCAATAAATACCATTTTCCATTAGAAGGATCACTTATAATCAGATGATCTCTCCCTGCTTGTTCTATAGTTCCCTTAAAAATTTTATCTTTCCAATTTAATGAATCTGGAAAACTTATGTATACAGTAACTTTTTTTCCAATATTAGCTCTTAGAATATTCTCAACATAACTTTGTTCCATAGGCAATTGATTATTGGAATTACCAAATGTATCTGCAGGCATCCTAGAAGTTTCTGTAAACATAGGATTACTATAATAACTTCCATTCATAGACTTCACTCCCTAATTTATTATATGTATTTTATTTAAAAAATTGAAAAAGTATTATATAATAGAAAAGAAGGTGAGAAATTTGAAAGTAAAAGTAGGAATAAGTAACAGACATGTTCATTTGTCTAAAGAAGTAAAAGATATTCTTTTTGGAGATGATTATGAACTTACAGTGAGAAATGACTTAAGTCAAACAGGAGAGTTTGCTTCAAATGAGATGGTAACTGTAAAAACTGAAAAGGGTATTATACCTAATGTAAGAATATTAGGTCCTTTGAGAAATTATGTGCAAGTGGAAATAAGTAAAACAGATGCCTATAAGCTTGGATTGAATCCACCAGTTAGAAATAGTGAAGATATAGCTGGAAGTGAAAGTGCTATACTTGTAGGGCCTAAAGGTGAATATAATGTTAAAGAAGGTGTAATAATCGCGACTAGACATATTCATATTTCAAGAGAAGATGCAGGAAAATATAGTCTAAGTGAAAAGCACAAATTAAAGGCAAGAATCAGTGGTGAAAAACCTGGTGTAATTGAAGAAATAAATGTAAAAATTAATGACAATTATAATTTGGAACTTCATTTAGATACTGATGATGGTAATGCATTCTTATTAAAAACCGGTGATGAGGTTGAAATTTTTTGGGAGGAATAAATGTTAAAAGTAGAAAATGTAACAAAATTTTATGGAGAAATTAGAGCAGTTCACAATTTATCTTTTGAAATAAAAGAAGGAGAAATATTTGGATTGTTAGGGGTCAATGGTTCCGGTAAGACTACTACTTTTAGAATGATAATGGGACTTTTAGATAAAACTGAAGGTAAAATAACTTTAGATGATAAAGAAATTAATTATGATGTAACAGATAAAATAGGATTCTTAACTGAAGAAAGAAGTCTTCTTACAAAACTCACTGTGCTTGAACAGGCTTTATTTTATGGAAATCTAAAAGGAATGAATGATGAAGAAATAGAAAAAAAGCTTGATGTTTATTTAGAAAAGTTTAATATTACAGAATATAAAAACAGAAAAATTAAAGAACTTTCTAAAGGTAATCAGCAAAAAGTTCAATTTATTATTTCAATATTAAATGATCCTAAACTTCTTATTTTAGATGAACCTTTTGCAGGTCTTGATCCTATAAATATTGAAATGTTTAAAAAAGAAGTCTTAGAATTTAAAAAGAAAGGTACTATAATTATTTTTAGTTCTCACAGAATGGATCATGTAGAATATTTTTGTGATTCATTAGTTGTTTTAGTAAAAGGAGAAGAAGTTCTAAAAGGAAAACTTTCTAAAATAAAAAAAGATTACAGAAAGAAAAACGTAAGAATAATTGGAGATGTTGATAAAGAAGAACTATTAGATACAAAAGGTGTATTAAATGTTGAAAAAGTTGGAAATGAATATATAGTAAAAATAGAAGATGATTTGTATGTAGATACTTTATTTAAATATGTTTCTAAATGTAAGAATGTAAGTAAATTTAATGTTGAAGAGCCATCTCTTAATGAAATATTTATTGAGAAAGTAGGTGTTGCATATGAAAAATAATAAGCTATGGTATTTAGTTAAGACTAGTTTAAATAAAAAACTAAAAAGCAAATGGTTTATAGCAATAAATATATTGTTATTAGTTTTAATAGTCTCATTAATTAACATTGATAATATAATCAAATATTTTGGTGGAGACTTTAATGATCCTACAAATGTCTATGTAATAAGTAGTGAGGATTTATATGATACATTTAAAACAAATTTAGATAACAGTGTATATTTAGATAAAGATCTTAAGCTTAATGCTTCACATTATGAAGATGATCAAAAAGCTTTAGAAAAAGAAATAAAAAAAGATGAAAAGAAAGATATTATAGTAATATTAGAAAAACAAGAAAATAATCAACTTAGTGCAGAAGTAGTTAGTTATGAATTTATTAGTACTTTAATTTATCAGAATATTGCCAGTGCACTTAATAATACTAAAATAAATTATTCGCTTTTAAATAGTAGTATTGATGCTGAAGAACTAGCTAAAGTATATGAACAGATGAAAATCGAAAGAAAATACTTGTCAGAAGATTTAAATGAAAATGAAGAGATAATGAATACAATAGGTGGAGTTTTAGTTCCAATATTCATTATTCCAATATTTATGCTTATTATAATGGTAACAAGTATGATAGGTGCAGAGATAAATGAGGAAAAAACTTCTAAAAGTATGGAGATTATTATATCAAGTGTTTCTCCTAAAACACACTTCTTATCTAAAATGATTTCTGCTAATTTATTTATTTTGATACAGGGATCAATTATATTAATAAGTGGAATATTAGGGATAGTACTTAGAGGAAATATAATGGATTCAAGTATTATTGAAAGTTTGGGATTAAAAAGCGAAGGATTTGTTCAGACATTTGTAAAAAGTGGTATATTTGATACTATAATAAATGCATTACCATTCATTATTATAATGATGCTTCTAACGTTTCTTGCATATTCACTTCTTTCTGGAATACTTGCTTCAATGACTACAAGTATGGAAGATTATCAGCAGCTTCAGACTCCTTTAATGATTATCTTAATGCTTGGATATTATTTAGCTATAATTGCAAGTGCATATGATAGTTCCGTTTTTATAAAAGTAGTTTCATTTGTTCCATTTATTTCTGGAATACTTGCACCAGTACTGCTGGTAATAGGACAATTAACTTATATAGAAATAATAATTTCAACATTATTATTAGCACTAACAAATTATCTACTTATTAAATATGGTATTAAAATTTATAAAGTGGGAATTCTTAATTATTCATCATCTAAATTATGGAAAAAGATGTTTAAAGCAGTAAAAGATTAGTATAAACTAATCTTAAATGTGAGTGTGGTGGAATTGGTAGACACGCAGGCTTGAGGGGCTTGTGATGAAAATCGTGAGAGTTCAAATCTCTTCACTCACACCAAATGAGCATGAAACGGCTTCCAAAAGTTGGAGAAAAGTATAAATTACTTATTTTTATGGAAGAAGCTGTTTTTTTATGTAATAAATAAGAAATCTTGAAAAAATAACTATTAAAGTATATAATAATTTTAATAACTGAGGTGTTTTTAATTATGAAATTGTTAGGAAAATTTAAAAATGTAATGATCATTTTTCTATTTATTATATTATCTTATATATTTAATGAATATAAGACTTATTATGTGGGAAAAGAATTAGGGAATACATTAATAACTGTTATTTTAATTATAAGTTTTTTATTAGTGATTTTTATATTAACACCAGTAAATAAAGAGGTTATAGGATCATTAAAAAAGAATAAAAACATTCTTTTCATACCGGTATATTTATTTATATTAGAATTTATATTCGTGATAGAAAATAAATTGCAATTTACAAATGTATATCTATTTTCTGTTATATTAGTCATTTATATTTTATCTCTCATAAGTGCAATATTAACCGGAAAAATTAAACATATTTATAATTATACAATAATAATATTTTTACCTATATATATAATAATGCAAGATTTATATATTTATTTATTTAGTGATTTTTTTTCTATCAAAGAAATAGTTACTATAAAAGAAGGAATGGCATTTGCATCAGGAGTAATGCATTTTAAAGCTATATTTGTTCTTTATATTACATTAATGCTTTCAGCGATATTTATATATAATAAATTAAAAACAAATGAAAAAATAAAAATAAACTATAAAATGTTTATGACAATAATTATTTTTATTATGTTAGTTAGATATAACGAAGCTTATCCTGTTAAAGAAGCAAGATTATATACTTCTGATTCTTATTTATATAAACATATATATAGTAAATCGCGTTTTATTTCTAGATTTGGTGTTTCTAATTATTTAGTGAGAGATATTACTGATTCACTTTCGGGTTTATTAAAAAATAATGATGGATATAAAAATGAAATTGATAACTATTTTAAGGAAAATACAAAAGTGCATTTTGAAAATGATTATAGTGGAATATTTAAAGACAAGAATTTAATCTTTATCCTAGCTGAGTCATTTGATTATATAGCTTTAAATGAAACTCTAACTCCAAATATTTCAAAGTTAATGAATGAAGGATTATATTTTGATAATTTTTATGTCCCAGTATATCCCAGGACTACTTGTGATACTGAAATAATATTTAATACTGGACTTATTCCATCTATTACAGAAGGCCCTACATGTTATACATATAATAAGAACTCATATAATATTTCTTTAGCAAATTTATTTAAACAAAATGGATATCAAACAAAAGCATTTCACAGTAATAATAAAGAATTCTATACAAGAAACCTTGTATATAAAGGTCTTGGATACGATAAATTCTATGGGCAAAAAGAACTTGATTTAAGTGAAGAAGATAAAAGATTTGATTCAGTATTTTTTGAAAAAGCTAAAGATTATATAGTGGATAAAGATAATAAATTTATGAGTTTTGTAATTACATTAAGTGGGCATAGTCCGTATAATAAAAGTCATTTAGCTGGTTCAAAACATTATAGTACCGTAAAAGAATATTATAAAGATGAAAATATACCTGAAGAAGTACTTTACTATATAGCGGCGCAGATAGAAGTAGATAAATTCGTAGAACTTTTAATTGAGGACTTAAGAAGTAAAAATATTCTAGATGATACAGTAATAATATTTTCTCCTGATCATTATCCTTATACTATAAAAAAAGATACTTATGAAGAATATACTAATATTAAAGAAAAATATTTAAAGAATAAAGAACCTTTAATAATATGGTCTAATCAAATAAGTAGTGAAGTAATAAGTAAAGTATCTCAGTCTTTGGATGTTATTCCAACAATTGCAAATTTATTTGACTTACCGGTTAATTATAGTTATTATTTTGGCAATGACATACTCGGGAATGAACATGAAGAATTAGTTTATTATAAAGATTATTCCTGGTATGATGGAGAAAATTATGTTCAATATGGTAATAAAATAAATGGAAGTGGAAGTAAAAATTATATAAAAGACACCACAAAAAAAGTTGATTCATATTTTGATATATCAAAGAAAATTTTAGAATCAGATTATTTTAAGTAAAAACAAATAGAATGGAAATTTTTAGTTATTGAAATTAATTGACTAAATTAAATTAATATGCTAAAATCATTTGTAGTTTTTAATTAAGGGATTCCTTTGATTTAGAAGGAATCTCTTTTTTGTGAAAAGGGGATAAATATGAAATTTATAGACTTACAAATAAAAGAAAATATAAAAAAGGGACTAGAAAGTATTGGTTTTAATGAAATGATGCCAATTCAAGAGCAAACAATACCAGCAATATTGAGTGGTAAAAACATTATTGGGGAAGCAGAAACCGGAACAGGAAAAACTGCTTCTTTTGTCGTACCATTATTGAATAACATTAATTTTTCATCTAAAAATATTGAATGCTTAATAGTAACACCTACTAGAGAACTTGCTATGCAAATTGTAACAGAAATTGAAAAGATAGGTAAATATCTAAAACCTTCTTATGCAACTTTGGTAGGTGGTATGTCTATTAGAGATCAGGTAAGAGATTTAAATAATAAACCAGCTATTGTAGTTGGAACTTTAGGCAGAATTAACGATCATTTAAGAAGCAAAAAACTTGATTTTAAAAATGTTAAGTATTTTGTTTTGGATGAAGCAGATGAAATGTTAAAAGAAGGATTTAAAGAAGATATCACAATTATAAATAATCAAATTCCAACTAATAAACAAACTTTATTGTTTAGTGCTACTATATCAAAACAAATATTAAGTTTAAGTAAATCAATTATGGATGATTATGAATTTATAAGTGTCAAGGATAAAGAAAGCACTTCCTCTAACATTGATCAATACTACATAATAATGAAAGAAAACCAAAAATTTTCAACTTTAACAAAGTTACTTGACGTAGATAGTCCAAAATCAGCGATTATATTTGGAAGAACTAAAAGAAGAGTGGATGAGTTAAATGATGCTTTAAATAAATGTGGTTATAAATCAGCTGGAATACATGGAGACTTATCACAACAGCAAAGAAATGCAGTTATGAAGAAGTTTAGAGAAAATCAAATAAGTATTTTAGTGGCTACTGATGTTGCTGCTAGAGGTTTAGATATCAGTGATGTTACACATGTTTATAACTTTGATTTACCACAAGAAATAGATTTCTATGTACATAGAGTGGGTAGAACTGGAAGAGCAAAGAAACATGGTATATCATACTCTTTCATTAAAGAGTCAGAATTAAGTCATATTAAAAGAATTGAAAAAGAAACTAAGGTAACTTTATCAGAAAAAAGTATACCTAGTTCAAATGATGTATGGGATGCAAGAAATAAAGAAATAGTAGAATTAATAACTAAAAGACTACAAGAAATAGATGTAACTAGAACAAAAGAATTTGCTACTCAATTAATTGAAGAGTTTAGTTCAGAAAAATTAATATCTATATTAATAGAAACACTATCTAAAAAGTCTGATATTAATCAAGTTTCATTAACTGGTGAACCGCCTGTTGTTGTAAGAAGACAAGGAAATAGTTCGAATGGAAACTATAGAAGAAGAGATAATAGAAACAACAGAAAAGATAACAGAAGAAAAAGAAACAGATAGAAATTATTCTCCTCAATAGTTTATTAATATACAA
>CAZVIQ010000023.1:0-12393 GCA_964626795.1 uncultured Muribaculaceae bacterium | reverse complement strand
TAATAAATGTATAGTTCACAAAAATATAACAATTTTTTCACTTTAAATTCACATAACTTGAATATACTTATAATGTAAGGTGGTGATATTATAGAGTAGAGAAGTAATTGTTTAAAATAAAATACGCAATAAACTGTTTAAGAAGTCCTCTTTTCTTAAACGTTACCTACATTTGAAAAGCAGGAATAAAACTTTAAAAAATCCTGCTTTTTATTTTTTACCAAAAATAAGCTATTTTAAAAACATCAAAAATATAATATAATGGTAACAGGTGATATTTATATATGAAAATCATTATAACTGCTGGAGGAACAGGCGGACATATTTATCCAGCCTTAGGAGTACTTGATAAAATAAAAGAGGATACAAATAATACATATTTATATATTGGGACAACAAACAGAATGGAAAATGAGATAGTGCCAAGTATGAACATACCTTATGAAGGGTTAGAAGTATATGGACTTTCTAAAAATATTTTAAAAAATTTTAAGAATGTTAAATGCTTATACACCTCTTATAAAAAATGTCTTAAAATTATGGATGAATTTAAACCTGATATTGTATTAGGATTTGGTGGATATGTTACCATGCCTGTTTTATATGCAGCAAAGAAAAGAAATATCAAAACCGCAATACATGAACAAAACTTTATTCCAGGAAAAACAAATAAGTTCATTGCAAAATTTGCAGATCAAATTTTTATTTCTTTTGAAGATAGTGCAAAAAGTTTCCCAAGTGGTAAAATTGTATATTCTGGTAACCCTTGTGAAGAAAGAGCAAGATTAATAGAAAAAAAAGATAAAGTATCTTTGGGATTCAGTAAAGATAAAAAATTAATAATCATAGTGATGGGAAGTCTTGGAAGTACAGTAGTAAATGAAAAACTTTGTGATTTCTTAAGGAACTTTGATGATGAAGATAAAGAAATACTTTTTATAACTGGAAAAAATTCATACAAGGACTTAAGTAATAATCTAATCGTTGGAGAAAATGTAAAAATTGTTCCATACTTAGAAAATTTACCGGGACTTATGAAAAGTGCAGATTTAATTATATCTCGTGCAGGAGCAGGTACAATAAGTGAAATTATTGCGACTAAGATTCCTTCAATTCTAATTCCTTCTCCATATGTTGCAAATAATCATCAATATTATAATGCACTGGATTTAGAAAACAAAAAATTAAGTTGTCTATTAAAACAAGAAGATTTAACTAAAGAAAAATTAGAAAAACTAATCAAAGATATATTTAATACAGATTTATATAGTGAACTTAAAGAAAATTTAGAAAAATATGAAGTAAAAAATGCTTCAACAATAATTTATGAAAAAGTAAAAGAGATAGTAAAAAGAGGTTAAAATGAAAAATACAAAAAAGATTAGAAAAAAAAGATTTAATATTTTAAAGTTTTTAGTTTTTATTCTTTTTTTATATATTTTAGTAACCGGATTTATATATATTTTAGATGTTCCGATTAAGAACATAGTTATACTTAATAATAATTATTTAAGTGATGAGGAAATAATAGAAGCTGCTAAAATAGAAGAATATCCTTCGTTTTTAAAAACCACTTCTTTTGGTATAAAGAAAAGAATTAAAACTCTCGAATTAATAGAAGATGTTAAAGTAAGAAAAAAATGGGGATTTAAAGTAATTATAGAAGTTAAAGAAAAAAAGATATTATATATTTCAAGAAATGATAATCTATATACATTTAATACTAAAGAAAGTTATGAGCTTAAATATAATATAACTGGAGTTCCAGTACTTATAAATTTTGTAACAGATAAGGTTAGAAATAAACTTAATGAAAAAATGTCCTCTTTAACTATAAATGTTATATCAAAGATTAGTGAAATAGAATATTCACCTACAAGTTATGATGAAGAAAGATTTGTTTTATATATGAATGATAAAAATATGATATATATTACTTTAAACAAACTTAAAAACTTAAATAAATATAATGAAATTGTATCAAAGCTTGAAGGACACACAGGAATACTTTATTTAGATAGTGGTAATTATTTTGAAATAAAAGATTAAAAAAAACTGCAATAGAACTGCAGTTTTTAAATGTTATTTTTTATTTTCTCTTTTAAAGCACATAAACCAATCTAAACAATATTGGTTTTCATCTTTACTTTCGACTCTTTCTTTAGCTGTACCACATGAACCCGGTGTTGGGATTATAACATCTTCTCCTTCACGCCAGTCAGCTGGTGTAGCTACAGAATCCTTATCAGCTTTTTGAAGCGCTACAATAATACGTTTGATTTCATCAAAGTTTCTTCCAGTAGAAAGAGGATAGTAAAGTATAGTTCTAATTATGCCTTTTGGATCAATCACAAATACAGCTCTAACAGCTTGTGTAGTTGACTGGCTTGGTTGAATCATACCAAACTTTTTGGCAACTTCCATTTTAATATCTTCTATAAGTGGAAATTTTACTTCAACATTTTTCATACCTTTCCATTCAAGTTCTTGAATTTTTCTAAGCCAAGCAATATGAGCGTATAAAGAATCAACAGATAATCCAATTAGCTCAGTATTAAGAGTCTTAAATTCTTCTGCCATTGTAGCAAAAGTCATAAACTCAGTCGTACAAACTGGTGTAAAATCAGCAGGGTGTGAAAAAAGTATTACCCATTTACCTTCATAATCTTTTGGAAAATTTATTTTTCCTTGTGTAGTTACTGCCTCAAATTCAGGTGCTTTATCACCAATTAAAGGCATTCTTGTTGCTAACGTTTCTTCATTCATTTTTATTTTTCTCCTTTTCTTCTAATCATTAATATTTTCCTTATTAGTAATGATTACTAATAATAGTATATAATATTTAAAAATATTGTCAACTAAATTTAAAAAAAATCACATAAAAAAGCAACATTGTTTTAAGAAACTTGTTGCTTAATCTTTAAATAAAGACTTATCAAATCTTCTATCTTTTATAAAATTTTTAATAAATATAATCAGTCCGCCAATAATAATTACTGTTGATACACTTCCAAATCCAATAATTAACTTTTTAGTAGAATCACTTAATTTTACTTTTGTTACATCGTTTTCTTTCTTTTCAGTTGTAGTAGTTAACTGTTTATCTGATTTCTTTATTGTAATTTCATATTCTCTTGTTTTACCATCTTCTGCAGTTACAATAACCTTTATAACACTGTTATTTTCTAATTTTTCATTACCAATTATTTGATAAGTTGATTTTTCATGTTCTGCAGATAGTTTAATATCTAATTTATCTACTGTTTTATCAATATCTATAGAATATTTAGATGTATCTTTATTAAAATCAATTTTATAACCTGTAATTTCTAATGTTTTTAGATAATTATTATCAGATTTTTTCTGAGTTTGAACTGGCTCAGATATTGTTTTTGGAGATATATTGCTTTGAGAATTTTCTGGCAATTTTACTATTTGAGTTTCTATTTCTTTAGTCTCATCAAGCTTAAGAGATAGATTATGCGAAACTTCACTTGGATAGATTGTCTCAATTATATCATTTTCAGTGTACTCGCGATTTTCAGTTATATTAAGAGTACCTATTCCAAATTCAGCTACTTTAATTGTCGTGGTGTGCGGTTCATTAATTTTAATTACTCTAAATGTTAAATTTAAATTATAAGTTCCACAATGTAGTAAACCATTTACACACATTCCACTTACACCAGAATTTTCAATTACTTCACTAGCAAGTATTATTCCACCTTCAGTATACTCCATATATGTATTATATCCAGGTGACTTAATTTCAGTTAAAACTAATGCTTCTGTATCATATTTTAAATAAGTATATACAATCCATATACCTTCATCAGGCTGATATCCACCTGTAGGCGCTTCAATGTTAATTAAAACTCTTTCTCCAAGATATGCAGTAGACGTTCCGTTTAAATTTAAATTATTAATATTAGCAGCGTTCATTTTAAGAGGTATATTTAATATAAGTAAAAAGAATAAAAAATAAATGTATTTTTTCAAAAAAACATCTCCTTTATTAATAATAACTTAGATAAGAAGTATGTAAGATGTTATTATAGACAAAATATAACATATATTTTATATTTTGTATATTTATTCTTAACTTAAAGTAAATAAATTGACAAAGCATAAAATTTATTCTATAATCATCTACATAAAGCGAAGAAGTAGAGAAGTATTTATTAATTATTTTATAGAGAGTCAGTATTTGGTGAAAACTGATAAAAATTAATAAAGAAAGACACTACAGAGTAGTTTATCTGAAAAAAAGTAGGATAAATCGGGTAAATGCCGTTATAGATATTAAGTAAAACAAAGGATGGTACCGTGCTTTATTGCACTCCTAGTATCGTTCTTTTTTAATTAGGAGGAAAGAAAATGGAAAATATTTATAGAAACACTTATTGTGGAGAAGTAACAAAAGAATATGTTGGAAAGGAAATTAAATTAGCAGGTTGGATTGACACCATCAGAAATTTAGGAAGCTTAGCTTTTATAACACTTAGAGATGAAACAGGAATAGTTCAGCTTATTAGTTCTGATGTTCAAAAATATTCTGAAATAAATCGTGAATCAACTGTAACAGTAATTGGTAAGGTAAACCTTAGAAGTGAAGGTATGTCTAACAAAAACATGAAAACAGGTGAAGTTGAAATTGAAATAATAGAGCTTAAGGTATTAGGGGAGATGTTAAAACCACTGCCTTTTGAAATTAAAACTTCAAAAGAAGCAACTGAAGATACAAGACTTAAATATAGATTTCTTGATCTAAGAAATCCTTTAGTACATGAAAATATACTGTTTAGAAGTAAAGTAATTTCTTTTATAAGAGAAGTTATGACCTCAATGGGATTTACTGAAATTCAGACACCAATACTTACTGCAGATTCACCTGAAGGAGCAAGATGCTATGTTGTACCTTCAAGAAAATTTAAAGGAAAATTTTATGCACTTCCACAGGCACCTCAGATGTTTAAACAACTTTTAATGGTTTCTGGATTTAATCGTTACTTCCAGATAGCACCTTGTTTTAGAGATGAGGATCCTAGAAGCGATAGATTAGTGGGAGACTTCTACCAGGTTGATATGGAGATGAGTTTTGCTACTCAAGAAGACGTTTATGCAGTAGCAGAAAAGCTATTTTATGAAGTATTCACTAAATTCTCTGATAAAGAAGTATCAACTGTACCTTTTAGAAGAATTCCTTATAAAGTTTCAATGGAAACTTATGGTACAGATAAACCTGATTTAAGAAATCCTCTTGTACTTACTAATTTAACTGAAATTTTAGAAAAAAGTGATTTTGAACCATTTAAAAATACTACTATTGCAGGTATAGTAGTGCCATCAGTAGAAAAATCTAATTCCTGGTATGCAGAAATAGAAAAATTTGCTAAACAGATAGAATTAAAAGGAATTTCTTATATTAAAGTAAATGAGGATATGAGTTTTAAATCTTCATTAAGTAAATATATAAATGAAGAAGTAAAAGAAGAATTAGTTAAAGAATTAAATTTAAAGCCTGGAAATGTAATATTTATTATTGCAGATAAAGAAAGTGCATACAAAAAAGCTGGACTTGTTAGAAATAAATTAGGAATTGAACTTGAACTTGTTGATAAAAACAAATTTGAATTTTGCATTATTAATGATTTCCCAATGTATGAATATAATGAAGATACAAAAGGATATGATTTTACACATAATCCATTTAGTATGCCACAGGGTGGAATGGATTCACTTATGAATAAAAAACCAGATGAAATTCTTGCATTCCAGTATGACTTTGTATGTAATGGTATAGAATTATGCAGTGGGGGAGAAAGAAATCACAGACCTGATATGCTTGTAAAAGCTTTTGAACTAGCTGGTTATAAAGAAGAAGATATTAAGAAAAGATTCACTGCATTATATGATGCATTCCATTATGGTGCACCACCACATGCTGGAATGGCTCCTGGAGTAGATAGAATACTTATGATGCTAAAAGATGAACCTAACGTAAGAGAAGTAGTCGCTTTCCCTATAAGTGGAACAGGACAGGATATGCTAATGGGATGTCCTTCAGAACTCACAGAACAGCAACTTAGAGAACTACATCTAAAAATAAGAGATTAAACTGTTAAACCTAACAGTTTTTTTATACCTGAATGACATTGAGAATATTTTAGTATATAATTAGTATAAGGATGGTAAATATGAATGTAAATGAAATTATTAGTAAAATGAATGCAGGCAATCTTAGTTATGAAGAAATAGCCTTTATTGTTAATGGATATGTTTCAGAAAGTGTTGATGATGAAACAATGTCTTTATTTATCAAGAATGTTTATGAAAAAGGAATTAGTATGGAAGAGCTTGTTTCTTTAACTGATGTTATGATAAAAAGTGGTAATATTATTGATTTTACAGGTGTTAATAAAAAAATAGTAGATAAACACAGTACTGGAGGAATAGGTGACAAGACTACTCTAATTGTTGGACCGATTGTAGCTTCTTTAGGTATAGGAGTTCCTAAAATGAGTGGAAGAGGTTTAGGTTTTACTGGTGGAACTGTCGATAAACTTGAAGGTATAAATGGATATAATGTAAATCTTACTATGGAGGAATTTAAAAAACAAATAAATGAAATAGGTATATCTGTGATAAGTCAGACTGAAAATATGTGTATCGCAGATAAAAAAATATACGCTCTTAGAGATGAAAAAGGATATGTTGATTCTATTCCTTTAATTGCCAGTTCTATAATGAGCAAGAAAATAGCAAGTGGCTCTCCATATATCGTTATTGATTTAAAAGTTGGAAGTGGTGCTTTTATGAAAACAATAGAAAGTGCAACTTCTCTTGCAGAAATTATGATACAAATAGGACAGTATTATAAAAGAAAAGTGGTATGTGTTATAACAGATATGAATTATCCTTTAGGAAGAGCAATTGGAAATACTTTGGAAGTAAAAGAGGTAATTGAGTTTTTTGAAGGAAATACAGATGAAAGACTAAAAAGATTATGCTTTTATTTAAGTGCTGAGATGATATCTGTTGTTAATAATATTTCAGTATCTGACGCAATGGAACTAGTAAATGAAACATATTCAAACGGGAAGGCTAAAAAGATATTTTATGAATGGATAGAGTATCAGAAGGGAGACATTAATTCATTAAGAGATTTCTCACAAAAAATTGCAATAAAATCAGTTAAAAGTGGTTATATTAATAATATAGATTCATTAAAACTGGCATCACTCTGTAAAGATTTAGGAGCAGGACGAATAAAAAAAGAAGATCCTATAGATTATGCAGTTGGAGTCGTATTACTTAAAAATATCGGTGATAAAGTTGAAAGAGGAGATATATTAGGCACTATATACTACAATGCAGAAGTCCCTAATATGATGGAAATATTTAAAGATTCCTTTGTAATAGAAAGTGAACTTAAAAAAGTGCCAGATATTATTATAAAAGTAATAAAATAAGAAAGGAGAAATATGAAAAAAATATTATTTTATATAGTATGTAGTATCATAATTTTCTTTTCTTTTATAATAAAGTGTAAATCAGTTACAAATATTACACTTGATGAGGGATCTTTGGTTCCTTTTTTCAATAAAGAGATTCATAAATATAATGTGTACTTACATGAAAGTATAAATGAAATTAATATTAAAGCAGTCTTGGAGGAAAGTGAATATACAGAAGGATTTGGGAATATTAAACTTAAAACTGGTGAAAACGAAGTAATACTTAAAGTATTTGATAAAAATGGAAACGTAAAAATTTATACTTTAAATATTTTAAGAGGAAATGAACCTGTAGTTAAAAGTGATAATTCTTTATTAAAGTCTCTTAAGATAAAAAATTATAATCTTGATTTCAGTTCTAATGTATTTACTTATAATATAAATATTCTAGATGAAAATGAGCTAAACATTGAATATACACCATATAATGTAAAATCATTTGTAAAGATGGATGGCAACTCTAATTTAAAAAGTGGAAATAACAAAATATTGATTACTGTTACTTCTGAAGATGAAACAAATAAAAGTGTGTATGAAATCAATATAAATAAAACCTTAGACGTTTTTAAGGAAGAAGAAAAAAAAGAAGATAAATCTTCAACATTTGATAAATGGATTCTAAATGATCAAGATAAGCTTGTAATAAAGGTTGCCATAAGTCTGGTAATTACAGTTATAATTGTATTTTTATACTTTTTACTTTTTGTAAAAAAGGGTAAAAGTAAAAAACAAAAAAATCCTTGATTGGATTTTATTTTTCTATATATTTTACATAATATTCTTCAAAAGTTATATTTTCATTGTATATAGTTGAAGCTGCCTCTGTTCCAACATATCTATAATGCCAAGGTTCATACATATAGCCTGTAATAAATTCTTTATCCTTAGGATATCTTTCTATAAAGCCATATTTATGTGCATTTTCTTTTACCCAAGGATATGCATTTGTATTTTCAAAACCATCAAGGCAACCTTTACATATTCCTATGTCTGCTGCAAGTCCAGTCTGGTGTTCTGAATGATTTGGTCTTGCAGAATAGGTATCTGTTTTTGTTTCACCATCTATTTTAACATAATAATTATATAGACCTGACTGATAGCTTTCACTCCTGTAGCCACTTACTAGATAAAGCACATAACCTGCATTTTTAGCTTCATTCATTAATAAATCTAAATTTTCTGAAGCTATTTTCTCCATTTTAAGCCCGCTAGGATTATAACTTTCATTTGAAGAAACCAGATTCTGTGGCTCTATGCCACTAGGCAGTGCATGATATTTATTAACTATTGCTAAAGTGTCATAAGGATTTTCTATTATTTTAACATTTGTATAATGAGGTGTATCTATTCCAATATTAACATACATTACAATATCTTTTTTATTATATTCAGTATTTTTATCATATTCAACATATCTGGATAAATTTTCTAGTTTAAAGTAATCCTCTTTAATATAATCCATTAAATACTCTTTATTATTTGAATTTTTAATTACATTAATTTCTTCTTCTGTAAGATTGTTTCTAATTACTTTTATATCTCTATTATCAAAACCATAACTTTTTAATTCATCTTTTTTTTCTTTAGATAAATTCTTTACTTCCATTTTTGAATCATCTTTGTCCAAATAATTAACTTCAATATATGAATAAACAAAACCAAAAGCAAGAAAACATAAAGTTAAAAAAACTAAAATCTTTTTCACTCTTGCACCTCTGATATTATTATATTAATTAATAATAAAAAAAACAACTAATTTAACATAAAACTTAATATATAACATAATTTTAAATAGGTGGGTATATGAAAAAATATATAATTTTATTTTTAATTTTATTTCTAAGTTTTATTCCTTTTATAAAGGCAGAAACAGCTGATTTGGCACTCAACTCTAAAAGTGCCATTCTAATAGAGGCATCAACGGGTAAAATACTTTTCGAGAAAAATTCTAGAGAAAAGATGGCACCTGCATCTATGACAAAAATAATGACAATGCTTCTAATAATGGAAGAACTGGATAGTAATAATATTTCATTAAACGATCAGGTTTATATTTCAGATCATGCAGCAGGCATGGGAGGAAGTCAAATTTTTATTCCTGCTAAAGGATATATGAAAGTAGAAGATCTTTTAAAGGGAATTGCAATTGCTTCAGGAAACGATGCAGCAACTGCTATGGCAGAACATATAGGTGGAACAGAAGAAAATTTTGTAAATATGATGAATGAGAAAGCTACTAAATTAGGACTTGTAGATACAAATTTTAAAAATCCGCATGGGCTTGATGAAGCAAATCATTATACAACAGCTTATGATTTAGCAATTATATCAAAAGAACTTTTAAAACACGAAAGTATAACTAATTATACAAGTATTTATGAAGAATATCTGACAATTAATAATGAAAAAAGATGGCTTGTCAATACAAACTCATTAATTAGATTTTATGAAGGAGTAGATGGACTTAAAACAGGATTTACAGAAGATGCAAAATATTGCTTAACTTCTACAATGAAAAGAAGCGGCATGAGATTAATCTCAGTAGTAATGGGTGTAGAAACAAAAGAACTTAGAAGTAAAGATACAGTTTCAATGATGGAATATGGTTACAGCATGTATGGAATTAAAACACTTTTTCCTAAAGTAAAATCTTTAGGGCAAGTTTATATTTCTAAAAGTAAAGATAGAGAATATAACTACTTTCTAGAAACTGATGTTAATTTAGTACTTGATAAAAATACTAAAGATATTAACTATGATTATAAAATAGAATTAACAAAACCTTCAGCACCTTTGAATAAAGGAGATAAAGTTGGAGAACTTAAACTTAATTATAATGGAGAAGAAATAAAATATAATCTAATAATAAATGAACAAATTAAAAAAGCATCATTTTTAAGAGTGTTTATAAATTATTTTAAAGATATTATAAGTGGTAAAGTAAATGTTATAAAATAACATTTGCTTTTTTTATTACATGTAATATATAAGTGAGGCATAAAAAAATAAAAGTGCATAACACAATTTTATTTTTTTTAGTTAGTTTTAGTATATTAAATTTATCCTAAAGCAACATCTAAAATCATCATTACAGAAAATCCTATTAGTGTGAAGAGTGCCATAAGATCCTTCTTTTTGTTTGTCTGACTTTCAGGAATCAATTCTTCTACAACTACATATATCATAGCACCCGCTGCAAAAGCTAAAAAGAACGGAAGCAATGTACGCATTTTTAATACAAGCACAGCACCTAAAAATCCAGAAATGGGTTCAACAATGCCTGAAAGCTGACCGTAAAAAAATGCTCTTCTTCTTGTAAAACCTTCTCTTCTGAGTGGAACACTTACTGCTGTTCCTTCCGGAAAATTTTGAAGTCCTATTCCTAAAGCTAGCATGCATGCTGACATTAGCGTTGCCCCTGGAAGTCCATATGCAAGAGATCCAAAAGCTACTCCGACAGCTAAACCTTCTGGAATATTATGAAGTGTTATTGAAACAATTAGCATTAAACATCTTTTAAAATTATTTTTCTCTTTGTTTTTGATTTTTAATTTTTTATCAAATAAATCAAAAGCTTTGTCTCCGATAAATAAAAGTATTCCTCCTGAGAAAAATCCTATAAAAGCTACAAGCCAGGCAGTCATATTTAAACTTATTGCCATATCTATAGCAGGCGATAAAAGTGACCAGAAAGATGCTGCAATCATTACTCCTGCGGCAAACCCCAACATTGCATCCATAACGTTTTTATTAACTTTTTTAAAAAAGAAAACTAAAGCTGCACCAAGAGCAGTTACTCCCCATGTAAAAAGTGTTGCAATTAAAGCTTGAACGCTATAATTTAAATTTATAAACCATTCTATCATTTTTCCTCCTTAAGCGTCTAAAATATTGTATGAAAATAATTATAAGCTGTGAGTGTAAACTTTAAGTGTAAAAAAAACAATAATAAATAAAGATTATTTTCTTCTTATAGGTTATAATAATAATATAAAGGAGGAAGAAATGAAAAAAGGAACAGTTATATTTTTATATATTTTATTTTCAATAATACTTTTTGCAAGTGCTTTAGTAATTGATTATTCAGTTTCTAAAATATATGGACGCCGTCCAGTTTTTGCAATAAAACACGTAAATGATAAAGAACAATACACAGTATATAATGGACTATTTTATAAAATGTGGATATGTAATAATGAAATAAATAATTTTAGAATGGGTAAAGAGGATAAAGATGCACCTGTATGTCATAAAATTATAATACTTGATGAAAATAATGAGTTTATAAATTCTAATAATATTAAAATAACTCAGAAAGAATATACAATATTAAATCCTTATTATACATACGATTTAATAAATGAATTTGCTACAGAAGAAGAGGTAAACAATGCACTTTTAATTGCTAAAGAAATTCATGAAAAAGATTTTACAACTAAAGAAGGATATACTGTAATACATAATAAGCAAAAGTTAAATATAGCTATATTTAAAGAATTTGTTGAAACGCAAAATGGAATATTTGAATGGAGAAGAGCATTAGATAATGAAGAATACCATTATTGTTTTAAATACAACTCTGATCAAACAGGATATTTATTTTCAAAATATAATAATGGAACATGTGAAGAAGATTTTAAAGAATTAGTATATCCAGAAAACTGGTGTCAATTATTAAAAGAAAATAAAATATCTTCATTTATAGAATATAAATATAAAAGTATATGTAAATAAAAATTATATTTATTTTTTCTGCCGATTTAGTTAAGTGATATAATAAACCCATGGTAAGGGTTAGTGAACAGTTTGATTCTGTTATTCGGCACCATTAGTTAATTACTTGTACTTTTTGTACAAGTTTTTTGTTTAAAAGAAT
>CAZVIQ010000022.1:3124-12691 GCA_964626795.1 uncultured Muribaculaceae bacterium | reverse complement strand
AAAGTAATTTAAAAGTTACATTTATAAAAATTTATTGTATAATTATTACAGGTGAGAAAATGAAGATTGACTTAAATAGATATAGAAATCAAAATGTTATTACTTTTGAAGAAGATATTGTATTTGATAAAGATATATTATTAAAAGTTGAAATAATCGATATTCCACACTGTAAAGTCAAGGGTATTATAAAAAAATATGAAGAAGAACTCTATGAAATAGAACTTAATATTAAGGGAACAATGATTTTAGAATGTACAATAAGTTTAGAAGAAGTAGAGTATAATTTTAATATTAATGTAAATAAATCTTTTGATTCTGAAGGTAAAATGGAAGAAAATTTAAAAATTAATGCAAATACACTTGATATTTTTCCGTTTATATGGGAAAATATTGTACTGGAGAAGCCTTTAAGAATAGTTAAAGAAAATAACAAAGCAGTAACTGAAGGAGAAGGCTGGAGTTTAACTGGTGAAACAAAGAATGAAAACACTTCACCACTAAGCGAGCTGAATAAATTGTTGAATATGGAGGAAGAAAAATGAAAATGGAATTAAATATAACATTATTTGGAGCACTACCTGCTAGAAGAATTAGTAAAACATCTAAAAGAATGAGAAGAACTCATTTAAAGAAGGATGCACCTACAATTGTTAAATGTTCTAACTGTGGAGAAGTAATTGCTCCTCACAGAGCATGCTCTAAATGCGGATTTTACAAAGGTAAAGAAGTAATTAAGCAAAAAATAGATAAAGAATAAAAGAACCATTCTATGAAAAGTAGAATGTTTTTTTTAAAAACTATATTATGTGGTAGAATAATAACAGGAGAAATATTATGTTTAAAGATGAGCTTTCTTTAGTCCCTTCCAAAAGTGGATGCTACAAGATGTACAATGATAAAAATATAATAATCTATATTGGTAAAGCAAAGAATTTAAAAAACAGATTAAAAAGTTATTTTAATGGAAGAACTACAGGTAAAACCAGAAAAATGGTAAGTGAAATTGATCATTTTGAATATGTTGTAACTTCAAGTGAACTTGAAGCATTTTTACTTGAATTAAATTTAATTAAAAGATATTATCCAAAATATAATATTCTATTAAAAGATGATAAGAGTTATCCGTATATTTCATTAACTAATGAAAAGTATTCAAGACTGATTGTAAAAAGAGAACTTAATGCAAATAAGAGAAAAGAGCACTTATTTGGACCTTATCCTAACACTTATGCAGCAAGAAGATTAGTAAATCTCTTAGGTAGAATATATCCTCTTAGAAAATGTGATATTATGCCTAAAAAAGTATGTTTATATTTTCATATAAATGAATGTCTTGGGTATTGTGAAAACAAAGAAGTAAGCGATAAAGATATTAAAGATGAAATAATATCTATTTTAAATGGAAACAACGATAGATTAATAGAAAAAATTAAAGAAAAAATTGAAATTAATTCAAATAATTTAAATTATGAAAGAGCACTTGAACTTAAAAGAGATCTTGATTATATAAATGTAATATTTGAAAGACAAAAAGTTGAGCTTAAAGCAGGTATAAATGCAGATGTAATTGGATACTATGTTGACAAAGGATATTTAAGTATAGAAGTATTTTTTATAAGAAATGGAAAGCTTCTTGGTAATACTAATTTAATAAATCCTGTAATAACAGATATTAAAGATGAACTTGAGTATTTTATTGTAGATTTTTATTCAAAAAAGAATATAGTGCCTAAACTTCTTATATTACCTGAAATAATAGACGAAAATCTAATCAGCGGAATAATATCAACTAAAGTTGTAAAACCAATTAAAGGTGAGAGAAAGAAGCTTTTAGATATGTGTTCATTAAATGCAAAGATATCTTTGGAAAACAATATTGAACTTATATATAGAAAAGAAGAAAAAAGTTTTGAAGCTAATTCAGAATTAAAGGATATTTTAAAACTGAATAGACTGGATAGAATTGAAGCCTTTGATAATTCTAATCTGTTTGGAAGCTTTACTGTATCAGGACTAGTTGTTTTTGATAATGGTGTTCCAAATAAAAAAGAATATAGAAAGTATAAAATGTCTTTTGAAAAAAATGATGATATAGAATGTGTGAAAGAGGTTGTTTATCGTAGGTATTTCAAGCTTTTAAATGAACATCTACCTTTACCGGATTTAATATTAGTCGACGGTGGAATAAATCAGATAAACGCCTGTAAAAGTGTTTTAAAAGACTTAAATTTAAATATAAAGATTATTGGATCCAAGAAAAACAGACACCATACTTTAGAATCTATAATTGATGGTGACACTTATGAAGAAATAAATATAGATAAGAAAAGCAATGTATTTCTTTTACTTACAAGAATAGATGATGAAGTACATAGATATACAATTAATTATCATAAGACATTAAGAAGCAAAAGCAATATTTCTTCTCTTTTAGATGAAGTGGAAGGTATAGGAAGTAAACGTAAAAAAGAACTTATAAAAAAATATGGTTCATTAAAAAAACTAGAAGAATTAAGCGAAGAGGAACTTGTTACTGTTCTACCTTCAACAGTTGCAAAAAACTTATATTTATTTTTGCAAAACTATAATAAGTAATGTATAATAGAAATATGAAAGAAATATTAAAAAGTGAATTTATAACTCCAGATTTTGTATATATTCCAATAGATAAAGCTATTAGAAAAAAAGCTTTAGATAATATTTTTTGTGAGGAAATAATTGCTTCTAAAACAAATAGAGAATATTTATACTCACCTGTTTCAGGAATAGTAATTTCAGAAAGTGAAGTCTTAACTTCAAAAGGAATTAAGAAAACTCTTATAGTGGAAAATGATTTTAGAGATAAGAGAAAAAAGATTTTTCCATCTCACAAAAGTTTATTTGGTTTAAAAAAAGATGAAATTCTTGAAGCTTTTAAATCGTTTAACATTAATTTACCAGATAAAATAAATCTTAAAGTCTATTATAAAAAAAATATAAATACTGATTCTTTATTATTTGATGAATATATTGAGGAAATATTAGAATTTCTAGATGTTATGAATACAGTATTAAAAAAAGAGGTTTCAATATGTATCAAAGAAAGTGATATGTATTCAATGCATTCACTTTCAAAATATAAAGAAACATATCCAAATATTGAAGTACTATATAATAGTAAAAAATGTACTGATTTTTTAACTGTGTATGAGATAGTGGGGTTATATCTATTATTAAAATCTAAAAGATTTTTAACTTACAGATATATTACTGTAATTAATAAAAATAAAATTTATAATCTTAAAACTAAACTTTATACTAGTATAGATGAAATATTGAAAAATTTAAATATTGGAAAAAGTAATAATATTACCGCATTAACAAGAGAAAAGGAAACGATTCAGTTTAATAAAGGTATAATAGATGAGAATATTATAGAATTGATTGTTAAATAAATATCACTAAATACTTTGGTTGTACTTTTGGAGAATTTGTAAATGGATATTTCATGTATCATCCATATAAAGCAGATTATAAAGAGCATACGATGAAAATGCTAAAGTAAGAAAGTAGGTTAAAAATGGATGTAAGTATTGTAGATGAAAATATAAAATTTAATTGTAGAGTAGGTATAATAATTAAAAATTTACAGAACTTGTTTTTTTTTTGAGATTTGTATATAATGAATTTGTAAGGATAGAGGTTTTATGGCAGATTATAATGAAAAATCAATTAAAATATTAGGGGGTCTGGAAGCAGTTAGAAAAAGACCCGGTATGTATATTGGAAGCACAGATAGAAGAGGACTTCATCATTTAGTTTGGGAAATAGTTAATAATTCTATTGATGAAGCTATAAATGGATATGGAAATACTATTGATGTAGTAATTAATAAAGATGGAAGTGTTACTATTAAAGATCAAGGACGTGGACTTCCTGTAGGAAAACATGAAAGTGGTAAAAGCACACCTGAAGTTATTTTTACTGTACTTCATGCTGGAGGTAAATTTGAAAGTTCTGGATATAAAGTAAGTGGTGGACTTCATGGAGTAGGTGGAAGTGTAGTTAATGCGCTTTCTAAATGGATGGTGGTAAGAACAGAAAGAGAAGGCGGAATATACGAAATAAGTTTTAAAGAAGGTGGAAAAGTAGATGTTCCTTTGAAACTTATAGGTAATTCTAAGAAAACTGGCACTACTGTTACTTTTATGCCTGACGACAAGATTTTTGAAACTACTCATTTTAGTTATACAACCATATGTGAAAGAATGCAGGAAAATGCTTTTTTAGAAGATAATTTAACAATTAATGTTATTGATGAAGCAGATAAAAAAGAAACTAGTTTTCATTATGAAAACGGAATTGTTTCTTTTGTAGAATATATGAATGAAAATAAAAATACTTTACATAAATGTATAGATATTGATGGAGAAAAGAATGACATTGCTATAGAAATTGCAATGCAGTATACAGATGGATATAACGAAAATATACTTTCTTTTGTAAATAATGTTAAAACTGTTGATGGTGGTTCTCACGAGGTTGGATTTAAGACAGCACTTACAAAAGTGTTTAATGAATATACAAAGAATAATAATCTTCTTAAGAGTAAGGAAGGTTCACTTGATGGCACAGATGTAAGAGAGGGACTTACTGCAGTAATAAGCCTTAAAATTCCAGAAGCTCTTTTACAGTTTGAAGGACAAACAAAAGGTAAACTTGGTACACCTGCAGCTAGAAGTGCTGTAGAGAGTCTTGTATATGAAAAACTAACTTTCTTTCTTGAAGAAAATAAAGAAGCAGCAGGTAAAATAATTAATAAAATTCTTAAAAGTAAAATTGCTCGTGAGGCTGCAAGAAAAGCAAGAGAAGATGCACGAAATGGTAAATCTAAAGGAAAGATAGAAAAAAATCTTTCTGGAAAGCTTTCTCCTGCTCAAAGTAAGAATCCTAAAATAAACGAACTTTTCCTAGTAGAGGGAGATTCAGCTGGTGGAAGTGCTAAAGGCGGAAGAGATAGGAAATTTCAAGCAATTTTACCTTTAAGAGGTAAAGTTATAAATACTGAGAAAGCCAGTATGGATGATATACTTAAAAATGAAGAAATAAATACTATGATTTATACTATAGGTGGTGGAGTAGGAGCTTCTTTTGAAATAGAAGATTCTAATTATGATAAAGTAATAATAATGACAGATGCCGATGTAGATGGAGCACATATACAGATACTCTTGCTTACTTTCTTTTATCGCTATATGAGACCTCTCATTGAGAATGGTAAGCTTTATATTGCACTTCCTCCACTTTATAAAATTGAAAGTGGGAAAACGCATTATTATGCCTATAGTGACAGTGAACTTAATGAATTAAAAGAAAAGGTAAATGGAAAATACAGTATTCAAAGATATAAAGGACTTGGAGAAATGAATGCGGATCAACTTTGGGAAACTACAATGAATCCTGCAACTAGAAGTTTAATAAGAGTTAATATTACAGATGCCGCTCTAGCTGAAAAAAGAGTGAACGTTTTAATGGGAGATAAAGTTGAACCTAGAAAAGAATGGATTAATGAAAACGTTGAATTTACTATGGAAGATAATTACAGAAAGTAGGTGACTTATGGAAGATGTTTTAAAAAGAATACATGACTATGCCCTTGAAGAGATAATGGGTGACAGATTTGGAAAATATGCAAAGGAAATAATTCAAGATCGTGCAATACCAGATGTTAGAGATGGGCTTAAACCAGTACAGAGAAGAATTCTTTATGCGATGTATAAAGCTGGTAATGTACCTGAAAAAGGATATATAAAATGTGCAGCTACTGTAGGAGATGTTCTAGGTAAATTTCATCCACATGGCGACTCATCAGTATATGACGCAATGGTTAGAATGAGTCAGTGGTGGAAACAAAATCATATACTTATTGATATTCATGGTAATAATGGATCAATGGATGGAGATTCAGCAGCAGCTTATCGTTATACAGAGTCAAGACTTGCTAAAATAAGCATGGAACTTTTAAAAGATTTAGATAAGGATACTGTTAGTTGGGCTCCTAACTTTGATGACAGATTTTTAGAACCAACAGTTTTACCGGCTAAATTTCCAAATCTACTAGTAAATGGTGCAAATGGAATATCAGCAGGATATGCTACAAATATACCACCTCACAATTTAATAGAAATAATAGACGCAACTATAAAAAGAATAGATTCACCAAATTGTTATCTTGATTCTATTTTAGATATAGTAAAAGGTCCTGATTTTCCTACAGGCGCAGTAGCCGAAGGAAAAGATGGAATAAAAGAAGCCTTTAAGACTGGTCGAGGCAAAGTAATTATAACAAGTAAATATGAGTTTAAAAAAGAAAAAGGAAAAGAACATATACTAGTTACAGAAATTCCTTATGATGTAAACAAGGCAACACTTGTAAATAAAATAGATTCTATAAGAATAGATAAAAAAATAGATGGCATTGCTGAAGTAAGAGATGAAACTGACAGAGATGGTCTAAGAATAGTAATTGATTTAAAAAATGGAGTAAATAAAGAAGTAATAATAAATTATCTTCTTAAAAATACTGAACTTCAAATATCATATAATTATAATATGGTTGCAATCGTAAATCGTACTCCATGTGTTCTTGGAATTCTTGAAATCCTGGATGCATATATTGCACATCAAAGAGAAGTTATAATAAGAAGAACTAATTTTGATTTAGCTTTCTTTAAGAAAAGATTTCACATAGTTGAAGGTCTAATAAAAGCAATCTCAATATTAGATGAAGTAATAAAAACAATCAGATCAAGTAAAAACAAATCAGATGCTAAGGAAAATCTAGTAAAAAGTTATGATTTTACTGAAGAACAGGCTGAAGCAATAGTAATGCTTCAATTATATAAACTTACCAATACAGATATAACTGAACTTGAAGAAGAATGTAAAAAGCTTCAAATCGCAATAAAAGGTTTAGAAGAAATACTTAGTGATGAAGAAAAACTAAAACAAGTTATGAAGATGGAACTTAAATATATTAAGAAAGAATATGGAATTCCTAGAAAGACTGAAATAAAAGATGAAATAACAGAAATTAAAGTTGATACAATAGATTTAGTAAGTAAAGATGACTTTATAGTATGCATTTCTAAAGCTGGTTATGTAAAAAAGGTTTCTCTTAAATCATTTTCTTCCTGCAGTGAAGATGAAGTTGGACTTAAAGAACTTGATTATTTAGAAAACATGTACAAAATAAATAATTTAGGAACAATAATTATATTTACTAATTTAGGTAATTATTTATACTTACCTGTAAGAGAGATTGCAGAATTTAAATATAAAGATATAGGTAATCATATAAGTAATTATATTAAAATATCTGATGGAGAAAAAATAATAAGAAGTGTTGCTATAAGTGATAAAGATGATTCTTATGTTACAATATTTACTAAATTAGGAATGGTAAAAAGAGTATCATTAAGTTTATTTGAAATTACTAGATATACTAAACCGATAACTTGTATTAAATTAAAAGAAAATGATGAAGTAATTGATGTTAGTAGAATAAATGAAGAAGAAATTTTAACTTCTACTAAAAACGGACTTGCTCTTAAATTTAATACGGAAGAGGTGCCTTTGGTAGGACTTAAGACAAGTGGTGTAAAACTAATGAATCTTTCTGCTAAAGATGAAATAATAAGTGCATTTGTAATAAATCCGTTAAAAGAATTTGCAGCATTATTTACAGATAAGAAAACTGCTAAACGTATAAAACTTTCAGATATTCCTAAAACCACCAGAGCTAAAAAGGGCAGTATGATCATAAAAAGTCCTAAGTCAAAAGAATACAGTTTGTTTAAAGCACTAAATACAAATTCTAAAATAATATTCAAAATGATAACAGATACTATGGATGAAATTAAATCCAGTGAAATTACAATAATGGATAAGTATAGCGTTGGAAGTACTATTTCAAAGAAAGAAATATTGGATGTTTTTGAAGAAGTAAAACTTAAAGATATAACAATTATAGAGCAAACTGAAAAAGAAAATTTAATAACAGAAGAAAATGAAGATAAGAAACCTCAAAATCTAACTATGAGTGATTTCTTTGAAGAATTTAAATTATAGTATAAATCACCTAATAATCTAATAGAATTTATTAGGTGATTTTATGTCCAAAATAGAAGATTTTAAAGAATTTGTTAAGAGTAGACCAGAGTTAGTTTCTTATGTAAGTAGTGGTGAAGCTTCCTGGCAGAAACTGTTTGAAACATATGATTTATATGGCGGTGATAATGAAATATGGAATTCTTTTTCAAAGAAAGAAGTCAAAGAAGAAACAGATTCAAATAGTAGTTTAAGTATTAAAAATATATTAACAAGTCTTGGTAATATTGATATGGAAAGTTTTCAAAGTAATATAAATAGCATCCAAAAAGCAATTGGATTTTTTGAAGAACTTACAAGAGATGGTAAAAAAGATAAGGAGAAAAAAGTAAAAAAGACTCAAAGTTATAAAACTTTTGATAAATTTTACAGTGACTGATAATGAATTATATTGTTCAAAGCAAATTAGTGAGTAACCCTTTATATATAAGATACTTAAGAGAAAATTCACACTGGTATAAAATACTTAACAGAAATCCTTTAGCAATTGATCAAATGATAGAAGAAATGAAAGCAAGATATCAAATGAGAACAAGTGATAAAATAAGTAATGTAGTTGATAGTGTTTCACTTATCTCTAAAATAATAGGCGCAACAAAAGATTAAGTATAATTAATCTTTTTAAATACAATTAAACAGTAAAATCATTTAAATTTTGTTAATCGTATTGACTATTTAAATATTAAAATGTTATAATCAATTCATAAAGTAGAGGAGGACAAGAGTGAAAAAAAATGAATTTACTATAATTGATATTATAGGTATTTCATTAATATTTATTGTCTTGGTAATTTTAGTGATTCCATTGGTAATAAAAATGGCTAATAACTATTCAGGAAATAGCACTAAAATTAAAGCTGCCACATTATTAAATTCTGCTTTACTTGAATATAAAAATGATGTTAGTTTAGGCAGAGAAATAACCGCATACTGTTATCGAAGTGATTATGGTTATCCAAAGACTTTAAATGATGGAACGATAAGAAGCATTAGTAATAGTGACAATGAATTATCGTACTATATTACTTTTGATTCAGATGGTAACATCACCTCGTTTGTCTTTGCCGATATAAATTATGGCATAGATTTAAGAGATGATATATCAGAACGCGCTATAGAAGAATTAAGCGATGATGAACTTTTAAAAGTAAGTGAAGCATTTGAAATCATAGAAAAATGTCCTTATAGCTCTAATTAAGAAAGGAAGATATTGATGAAAAAATTAAATAAGAAAGGTTTTACTTTAATTGAATTATTAGCCGTTATAGCAATACTTGCAATATTAATAGTTATTGCAGTTCCTGGAGTACTTTCACTATATAACGAAGGTAAAATAAGTGCATTTAAAACACAGGCACAGAACATATGGAAATCTGCTGAAAACAAATCTGTTGTAGATGAGATTACCGGAAAAGT
>CAZVIQ010000022.1:0-3024 GCA_964626795.1 uncultured Muribaculaceae bacterium | reverse complement strand
ATTTAAATTAATAAGGACTTTATAGATTTATAAAGTCCTTATATTTATTATATTTCTCAATTATTTTATCATATACTTCGTCACTTAAATGACTTTTATATCTTTTAATAAAACTTAAAGCGTCTTTTGATAGAAGAATATCAATATTGCTTTTTATCGTGCTGTAAATTATATTTATCTCATTATTACTTATTTCAATTCCTTCTTTATTGGCAAAGTTTTTAATATCTTCTTTTGTTAGACTATCAACATATTTTTTTACTAAATTATTCATACTCATCTCCTATTTTAAGTTTATGAAAAAATAATTTGTATATACTAATTAATATGAAAAATAGTTATGGCATTCACACTAGAATTGATAATAGATTCTATATTATTTATATGTTTATAATAATATCTTTTTTAATTATATTAATAAATTTATATAAAATGATTATTTATGATAATGAAAAATATAGCAAAGCACTTGAAGAAAAGACAAGTATAACCTATATTGGAGAAAATGGGCTAAGAGGTAATATATATGACAGGAACGGAAAACTTTTAGTAGGTAATCAGGAAGTAAACATTATAACTTATACTAAAAACAATAATACTACTTATAAGGATGAAATTCTAACCGCTGGCAAATTAAGTGAAATACTTGATATAGATTATTCAGATGTTAAAGAAAATGATATAAAAGAATACTATTACATAAAAAATAAGAGTTATTTAGATGGAATAATAAATGAAAAAATAAAAGAAAAAAGAGAAAAAGATATAATAAGTGAAAAAGTATATAAAGATTATATTTATTCCTTAATCAATGAAAAAAGAATGGAAGAGTTTGAAGATATAGATATTAAAAGTGCCTATATATATAAATTAATGAATGAAGGATATAGTTATAGTTCTAAAACTATTAAAAATGATTCTGTAACAGAAGAAGAAATTAATAAAATAAATGATATTAATTTAGAAGGGGTTTCTGTAGGTATAAGATATGAAAGATATTATCCATACGGTGAAACATTTAAAACATTTTTAGGTTATTTAGGAAGTATACCTGCTGAAGAAGCTGAAGAATATTATAAAAAAGGTTACAGAGTCAGTGATATAGTGGGTGTCAGTTATTTAGAGAAACAATATGAAGATGAGCTTAAGGGTGTAAATGAAATATATACTTTAAGTGCTACTGGTAAAAAAACTGTTGTAAGTGAAGCACAGAATGGTAATGATATTATGCTTTCAATTGACATTGATTTACAGCTTGAAGTAGAAAACATTATTTATCAGGAAGCTTTAAAAGCTAAAAAAGAAGCAAATACAAGATTTTATAATAAATCTTTTGCCATAATAACTGATTCTTTTACAGGAGAAATTCTAGCTTCTGCGGGAATAGGAGTTGCATATATTAATAATGAATGGCAAAAAACTGATCATTTAAGTGATATAGTTAATTATGCTGTAACTCCTGGTTCAATTGTAAAAGGAGCTTCTCATTTAGTGGGATATGAAACAGGTGCTATAACATATGGATATTCTGTAACAGATTCATGTATTAAGATTAAAAACACACCTAAAAAGTGTTCTTGGAGAAGTCTTGGTAGAGTTAATGACTTAACAGCACTTAAGGTATCTTCCAACTATTATCAGTATCTAATCGCTATAAAAGTAGGCAAGGGAAATTATTATTATAACGGTCCACTTTCTCTAGACAAAGAAGGATTCAATGTATATAGAGAAATGTATAACAGCTTTGGCCTTGGAGTAAAGACAGAAATAGATTTGCCATATGAAGGTCTTGGTTATATAGGCAGTGATACTAATCCAGGTAATTTACTTGACTTTCCTATTGGTCAGTATGATACTTATACTCCAATTCAGTTACTTCAATACATAATGACATTTGCCAACGATGGTGTACGTATTGCACCACATTATTTAAAATCAGTTTACGCTTCTGGAAGTGAACTTAAAGATGAGTTAAGTAAATATGAGAAAAGAATACTAGGAAATGCTAAAGCAAGTATTAATAATATAAATAGAGTTCAGAAAGGACTTGAAATGGTTATGAATGGAGGTACTGGAACAGGTTATATTTCTTTAAAATATAATCCAAAAGGAAAAACCGGAACTTCACAGAGCTTCATTGATACAAACAGTGATGGAACTATTGATCAGGAAACAATAAGTACTTCTTTTGGAGCTTATGCTTCATATAATGATAAAAATATATCTTTAGTAGTACTTTCACCGAATGTAAGTGATCAGAGAACCAGTTATCTATCTTATGTTAATCAAAGAATTACTAAAAAAATTACTGATTTATACTTTGAAAAATAAGATATATATGTTATAATTACGTTGTTCTCATAAAAGGAGGTGTTATCGTGGCAAAAAAGGAAAACAGAGAAGGTATAGCTTTAAGATGTTCTGTTTGTAATGAAATAGGTTATGTAACTAGTAAAAATAAAAACAATACAGAAGGAAAACTTGAAATTAAGAAATTTTGTAAAAAGTGTAATAAATCAACAATCCATAATGAAAGAAAGGTTAGTTAATAATGATAAATGTAAATGATTTGAAAAATGGTATGACTATCGTTCATGAAGGAAATGTATATCAGGTTGTAGAATTTCAGCATGTTAAGCCTGGAAAAGGTAGTGCATTTGTAAGAACTAAGCTTAAAAACTTAAGATCTAATACTACTCAGGAAATAACTTTCAATGCAGGTATTAAACTTGAAAGAGCTATTGTTAATAAAAACGATCTTTCTTATTTATACAATACTGGAGATTCATATGTATTTATGGATAATAAAACATATGAACAAATTGAAATACCAGCAGGTAAACTTGAAGATGAAATTAAATTCTTAAAAGAAAATATGAATGTTGAAGTAATGAACTATGAAGGTGAGATAATAGGAATAACATTACCAGAGAAAGTAAGTTATAAAATAATTGAAACTGAAGAAGCAGTTAAAGGTAATACAACTAGTGGTGCGCTTAAAGACGCTACTGTTGAAACTGGATA
>CAZVIQ010000021.1:0-13284 GCA_964626795.1 uncultured Muribaculaceae bacterium | reverse complement strand
AAATAAAATATAGTACTGTGTAAATAGTGCTATTTTTTTTAAACTGAATATGATATATTAACTATAGGAGAAATACTATGGATAAAGATAATAAAAATATACTAAATAAACTTAATGTAAATAAGCTAAATGATATGTTTAATATAGGAAATAAGATACTTAGATTACTATATTACAGTTTAATATTACTAATTATATATGTTTTCAGTTTAGTAATGAAAGAATGGGGAATTTTAAAATTTTTGTTGAATGTTTTAAAAGTAATAAGTCCTTTGTTCTTTGGAGTAGCCATTGCATGGCTTTTAAATCCTTTTGTTACAAGACTTAATAGTAGAGGAGTATCAAGGAGTATAGCAACTATAATAGTATATCTGGTACTTATTGTATTTTTATATCTTTTTGCACTAGCACTTTTACCATCACTTGCAGATCAGATAAACGAAATAGTTACTTCAATACCTAATATACTTAGTGACTTAAAAGAATGGGTTGATAATGTATTTATTAATATTTCTGATAAAAGTTTAATGAACCTTGATAATGTAAAAATCGAGTTATTCGCTTCTATAGAAAAATTTGGCAATGAACTTACTACTGATCTTCCAAATATGTTAATTAATTTCATACAAAGCTTTGTAAGTGGACTAGGAATAATAATAATAAGCTTTATAGTGGGATTCTATATGCTATTTAATTTTCCAAATTTAAAAGTTCATGTCCTAAATATACTACCTAAGAATATGAAACGTGATACTGAAAGATTAATAAATTTAATGAGTACAACGTTACTAGAATATGTAAAAGGAACGCTTTTAATCTCATCAATATTATTTGTAGTAAGTTATATAGGATTTTTGATAATTGGATTAAGAGCACCTTCACTATTTGCATTATTCTGTGCAATAACCAATTTAATTCCTTATATTGGACCATATATTGGTGGTGCAGCTGCAGCTCTTGTAGGATTTACACAGAGTAGTTTAATTGGAATATTAACAGTTATATTTATTGTAATAGACCAATCTTTAGAAAGTTATATATTGCAGCCTGTAGTAATGAGTAGAAAAACAAATCTGCATCCAGTAACAATTTTAGTGGGATTATTGATTTTTGGATCTTTCTTTGGTATAATTGGAATGATTTTGGCAACACCTATATTGGCGCTTATCAAAATTATATATGTATTCTTAGATGAAAAGTATGGATTCTTTGAATATAATGAAAATAAAAAAATGTTTGATAGAAAATGAGTAGAATATAACTATTATGTAGAGAATTCTTGGTTGGTGAAAAAGAATAAATAGTAATATTTGAAGCTGTTTCTAAAGTTGGAGTTAATAGCTTCCGGTTTACAGCCGTTATAAGAATTAAGTTAAAACTAAGATGGTACCGTGCATAGCACTCTTAAATACTGTCTTTTTTATTTTAGGAGGAAATAGAAATGGAACTTAAAACAGAAAAACCACAAATATTTATTGTTTCTGGAAAAGCTCGTTCTGGTAAAGACACTGCAGTCGCCATAATAGAAGATTTTTATTATAAAAAAAATAAATCTGTAATTAAGTTAAAATATTCCAGTTACATAAAAGAATATATTATGAATATAAGTAATTGGAACGGAAGAGATAAAACTAAACCAAGAGATTTATTACAAGATTTAGGAATAGAATTAATAAAAAATAAAATTGATAAAGAAATGTTAGTAAGAAGAATTTGTGAAGATATAAAAGTGTATAGCTATTTCTTTGATATAATAATAGTATCAGATGCAAGATTGAAAGAAGAAATTGAAATTCCTAAGAAAATATTTAAAGATATTAAAACAATTAGGATAAATAGATTAAATTTTGATAATAAGCTAACTGAAAAACAAAAAAATCACATAACAGAAACAGATTTGGATAATTACTCGAAGTTTGATTATGTTATTGAAAACGATAAAAATCTAAAAGAAAAAATAGAAAATATGTTGGAGGAAACAAAATGAAAACAAAAAATATAATTGTAGCTATAGATGGACCTGCAGGAAGTGGAAAAGGGACTCTTGCAAAAATTTTATCTGAAAGATGTGATTTGTTAAATATTGATACAGGCGCAACATATAGAAGTCTGGCACTGGCATGTTTAAATGCAGGATTAACACTTGATAATAAGGAAGAAATCATAAAACTGTCTGAAAATCTTGATGTAAAATTTGGACTAGGTGGTAAAGTGTTTTTAGAAGATAAGGATGTTACCTCAGAAATTCGTACACCAGAAATATCACAGCTTTCATCTTTTATTTCAAGTATTGTTGAAGTACGTAAAAACATGGTTGATTTACAAAGAAAGATGGCTGGTGATAATGATGTTGTAATGGAAGGTAGAGATATTACTACAGTTGTTTTCCCAAACGCGACATATAAGATTTATTTAGATGCAGATGTAGAAGAAAGAGCTAAAAGAAGAGTAAAACAAAATAAAGAAAAAGGAATTGATACTCCCTATGAAGCAGTTCTTGAAGATATGAAGAATAGAGATTATAATGATATGAACAAAGAAGTAGGTTCTTTAATGAGAACCAATGAACAAATATATATTGATTCAACTAATATTAGTACCGAACAGGTTTCAGAAATAGTAATCAATATTATAAAAGGAAGTGAATAAAATGAATTTAAAAGATGAATATATAAAATTTTTTGAAAGTAAAGGACATGCGCATATCCCAAGCGCACCAGTTATACCCGAGAATGACCCTACAAGTTTATTCAACACAGCTGGTATGCAACCACTTGTGCCTTATTTAATGGGAGAAAAGCATCCAGATGGAACAAGGCTCGTTAATTATCAGAAGTGTGTTAGACTTAATGATTTAGATTCAATCGGAGATAAAACACATCACACATTTTTTGAAATGCTAGGTAACTGGAGTCTTGGAGATTATTTTAAAAAGGAAAGTATCGCTTACAGCTATGAATTTTTAACTAAAGTTTTAAAAATACCTCATGAAAAATTATCATTTACTGTATTTAAAGGTAATGAAAATGTTCATGCTGATGAAGAAAGCGTTTCTCATTGGATGAGCCACGGAGTAAGCAAAGACAGAATAGCTTATCTTGGAGAAGATGATAACTGGTGGGGACCAGCTGGTGAAACAGGGCCATGTGGACCAGATTCAGAAATTTTCTATTGGAGTAGTAAAGATGAAGCACCTGAAAAATTTGATCCTGAAGATAAAAGATGGGTTGAAATCTGGAATAATGTTTTTATGGAATTCTACAAAGATAAAGAAGGAAATTTTACTAAACTTGAAAAACAAAATGTAGATACTGGTATGGGATATGAAAGAACCGTGGCAGTTCTTGAAGGAGTAGATGATAACTATAAAACAACAGTGTGGATTCCAATTATTAAAAAAATAGAAGAATTATCTAAGCTTCCTTATGAAGGCAATGAAAAAAGTATGAGAATTTTAGCAGATCATATGAGAACCAGTGTTTTTATTGCTGGTGATGATTCTGGCATAGTGCCATCTAATACAGATCAAGGATATATCTTAAGAAGACTTATAAGAAGAAGTATAAATCATGCAAGAAGACTTGGAATAGATTTAAGTAGTAATTGGGAACAGGAAATAATGTTATTAATCATAGATTTATATAAGTCTTATTATAGTGAACTTGAAAGAAATAAAGATGTAATTTCAGAAGTTCTTAAAAATGAAAAAGTAAAATTCAGCAGAACTATTGAAAAAGGATTTAAAGAATTTGAAAAAGTAGTGTTGCATTGTCAAAATTGTATAGATAAAAATGCTTGTTTCAGATTATATGATACTTTTGGTTTTCCTATAGAACTTACTACTGAACTTGCTACAGAGCTTGATTTAAGTGTAGATTCAGAAGGCTTTAAGCAAAAATTTATGGAACATCAGGAAAAATCTAGAAGTGGAAGTACAGCAAGATTTAAAGGCGGACTTGGATGTAACAATGAAAGAAATATTCAATATCACACATGCACTCATTTATTAAACGCTGCTTTAAAGAAAGTATTAGAATCAAAAGATATTCACCAGAAAGGTAGTAATATAACAGATGAGAGAATGAGATTTGACTTTTCTTGGAACGATAAATTAACAGAAGAACAAAAAAGACAGATTGAAGAAGAAGTTAATAACTATATTAAAATGGCTATTCCAGTAGAAAGACTAGAAATGAAAAAAGAAGAAGCTTTGAAACTTGGTGCTGAAGCTATGTTTTTAGAAAAATATGGTGATACAGTTACAGTATATAAAATAGGAGATATTTCAATGGAACTTTGCGGAGGTCCACATGTTAGTAATACAAGTGAAATTGGCAGATTTAAAATCATAAAAGAAGAAGCAAGTAGTGCTGGAGTTAGAAGAATTAAAGCAATATTAGAATAAAAATAAAGTAGATTCAAAATCTACTTTTTTCGTGTAAAAACATTTTTTTCTTGAAAATTAAATAAAATTATGTATAATTAAATGAGTTACTCATCTTTGTAATACCCCCACTGCATAGAAATATGTGGTTTTTGTCATTTAAAGAAGGAGGAATTTATGTCTTTTATTAAAGTTAAAAATTTGTCAAAAACTTTTAAGGTACCTAAGAGAAAATCTGGTATTAAAGAGTCATTGAAATCATTTTTTAAAAGAGACTATATGTACATAAAAGCAATGGATAATGTTTCTTTTGAAATAGAAAAAGGAGAAATAGTTGGCTATATTGGACCTAATGGAGCAGGAAAATCTACAACAATAAAAATATTAAGCGGAATTTTAATTCCTGATTCTGGAGAATGTACTGTAGGAAATCTTATTCCGTATAAGAACAGAGAAAAGTATGTTTCTAATATAGGTGTTGTATTTGGTCAACGAAGTCAACTTTGGTGGGATATTCCAGCAGAAGATACTTTTGATTTGTTAAAAGATATCTATAAAATAGATAAAAAAGTATATGAACAAAGAAAAGAAGAACTTGTAAAACTTCTTCATATTGAAGAAATAATTAAAATTCCTGTAAGACAACTTAGTTTAGGTCAAAGAATGAGATGTGAAATAGTCGCCTCTCTTTTACACAAACCATCTATATTATTTTTAGATGAACCTACAATAGGATTAGATGCAGTATCTAAAAAAGTAGTTAGAGAATTTATAAAGAAAATTAATAAAGAAGAAAATGTCACAGTAATATTAACAACACATGATATGAATGATATTGAAGCTTTAGCAAAAAGAGTTATATTAATAGGAAATGGAAAAATATTATATGACGGATCACTTATAAAATTAAAAAATAAATATGGTAATAAAAAATATATAAAAGTTATTTCAGATGATAGAATTTCTAAGTTAAACAAAAAAGGAATTGTAGATCAGAAAAAAATAACAGATGGATATAAATTTATAATTGATTCTAATTTAATAGAAATTTCAGTATTCTTAAAATATTTATCAGATAAATTAAAAATAAAAGATATTGAAATAGATGATGAAAAAATAGATGACTTAATAATAAAACTATATGAGGAATTTAAGATATGAAATCATATACTTCATTATTTAAAATTAAATTTATTTCTGATATTCAATATCGATCTGCAGCTCTTGCAGGAATAACAACTCAATTCTTTTTTGGATTTATATTTATAATGGTATATATAGCATTTTATCAATCATCAAGTGGCGAAGATGTTATGAAACTAAGCAATTTAATTAGTTACTTATGGCTTAATCAAGCGCTTTTTGCTTTAATTGAATTATTTTCTAGAGATAATGAAATAATGAAAATGATAAAAGATGGTTCAGTTGCATACGAATTATGTAGACCACAAAAATTATATTTTAAATGGTTTTTTAGAATTTATGCTAAGAAATTAAGTGCGGTTTTATTAAGATTTTTACCTGTTATTATTATTGCTTTACTTTTACACAGCCCTTATAATTTAAGTGTTCCATATAGTTTAGATTCTTTTATAGTATTTTTAATAATGATGGTTTTATCTTCTGTTCTTGTAGTAGCGATTGTTACTATATTTCACATTTTAGAACTAATGTTATTAGAGGCAAGTGGAGTAGTAAACATGGTAAGAATAGTTGTAGAAGTATTTTCTGGACAAATAGTGCCAATTCCGTTTCTTCCGATTAGCTTTATAACAATAGCTAAATTTTTACCATTTATGTATATAAGTGATGTACCATTTAGAACTTATTCTGGTGATATATCTTTAAGTTTAGCCCCTATGCATATAACACTTCAAATAGTATGGATAACTATACTTATAATAACTGGATATTTACTTTCAAATAAAGCTTTATCAAAAGTAGTAGTGCAAGGAGGATAGTATGAAATTATATCTTCATTATTTAAAAATGCACTTTAAAAGTGCTATGCAATATAAAATTTCATTTGTATTAACATTCATTTCCCAGTTCTTTGTATTTTTTACATTTTATTTTGTAATTCTTTCTTTATTCGAAAAATTTGGAAATTTAAAAGGCTTTAATTTGTATGAAGTACTACTTACTTTTTCTGTAATCCATTTTGGATATGCAGTTGCAGAAACATTTGCAAGAGGAGTTGACCATTTTGATAAACTTATAATTGATGGTGAATTTGATAGAATTCTTATAAGACCAAGACACATACTTTTACAAGTATTAGGATATAAAATAGACTATAGTAAAATCTCTAGAATATTACAGTCAATAATTATATTAATAATCGCAGTTGTTAATATAAATACAACTTGGAATATTCTTAAGGTAATAACCTTAATTCTTATGTTAATTTCAGCAGCAGTATTATTTTTTAGCCTTCTTCTTCTTGCTGCAGCTTACTGTTTTTACACAGTCCAAGGATTAGAAGTCAGAAATGTTTTTACTGATGGTGGAAAACACATGTCTCAGTATCCAATTAATATTTATAACAAAGCCTTTTTCTGGTTTTTCACACTGATTATTCCGTATGGATTTATTAATTACTACCCATTACTATTTATATTAGGAAAAGAAACAAACTTTCTTTATTCAATTTCTCCTATAGTAGTAGTGCTATTCTTTATTCCTTGTTACTTCATATTTATGAGAAGTAGTAAGAGATATTTAAGTACAGGAAACTGAATTTTCACGAGAAAAAAAGAATAAAAGTGTTGAATTTAGAAAAAAAAGATTGTATAATCGTAATGTAATGAATTAACATTACATTAGTATTTACATATACTATAAATGAAAATGTTTCTCGCTCTCGGATGGTGCGAGTAATAAATTATTCCGATCGTCAATGTTTCTCGCTCTCGGATGGTGCGAGTAAAAAAATATTCCGATTGTAAATGTTGAAAACTCCATAAACATATGGAGTTTTCTTTGCTCTTATGATAAAATTTTAATGGAAAGTGGTGAAACAAAATGGAAGTACGAACTGGGTATATTTATCATATAAAAGATATTTTTTTTAATATTGTTAATGATGAAAAACTTATGCAAAATCATGAACGAGGTAAAAAGCGACCTACATATTTTACAATTAAAGATAAAGAAATTCTTTGGTTTATTCCACTTAGTTCAAAAATTAGTAAATATAGTGATATAATTCATAAAAAAGTTAAAAAATATGGGTTTTGTAACACTATTTTAATTAGAGAAATTATGGGTGTAGAACATGCTATTTTATTACAAAATGCTTTTCCAACTTTAGAAAAATATATTGATCATGCTCACATGATTAATGGTAAACCTATAAAAGTAATTGATACACTAAAAGAAGAAATATTAGATAATTTTAAAAATATGTTAATAATGAAAGAAAAAGGAATTAATTTATTTTTTGCAGATATAGATAAAATAAAAAATCAAATGTTAGAAGAACTAACTATAAAAGTTTAGGAGTTGTTATGAAAAGTATATTTGATTATACATACGAAAAATTAAATTCATTATTGGAAGAAAATGGATTTAAAAAATATAATACTTCACAAATATTTGACTGGATTTATAAAAAGAACATTTACAATATAGATTTAATGAGTAATATAAGTGAAAAATTAAAAGAGTTTTTAAAAGAGAATTTTAGTTTTAATTTACTAGAAATAAAAAGAAGTGAAAAAAGCAAAGATACTAATAAATACTTATTAGAGCTTTGTGATGGAAACAAAATAGAATGTGTTCTTATGAAACATAATTATGGAAACAGTTTATGTGTTTCTTCTCAAGTGGGATGTAATATGAGCTGTGCCTTTTGTGAAAGTGGAAGATTAAAGAAAGTAAGAAATCTTTCTTGCAATGAAATGATATCTCAGATACTTACTATAGAAAAAGAAGAAAATATAAGAATTGACAGTGTTGTAGTAATGGGAATAGGAGAGCCTTTTGATAATTATGATAATCTTATAGATTTTATAAATATTTTAATTGATCCAAAAGGAGTAACTATTGCTCAAAGAAAGATTACAGTTTCAACGTGTGGATTAGTACCAAAAATAAGAAGTTTTGCAGATCTTGAAAATCAAGTTAATCTCGCCATATCTCTTCATGCACCGAATGATGAACTCAGACTTAAGCTTATGCCAGTTAATAAATCATATAATATAAAAGAAATATTTGATGCGATAGATTATTATATAGAAAAGACTAATAGAAGAGTAACAATAGAATATATATTAATTGATGAAGTAAATGATAGTGAAAGTAATGCTGCTGAGTTAAGCAGATTGTTAAAAGGACGTCTAGTTTACGTAAATTTGATACCATATAATTCTACTACGAATTTTACATTTGAAAGAAGCAAAGACTTTAAAATAAAAGCGTTTTATGATATACTAAAAAAGGAAAAAATAGAAGTAATAGTACGAAAGGAAATGGGCTCTAACATTACTGGCGCATGTGGCCAGCTTAGAGCTAACGAATGAGGTGATTTATGCGTGCTCATTATCAAACTGATACAGGAAAAGTAAGAAGTCATAACGAAGACTCTGTTACAATAGTTAAGAATTTAAGTAATGAGTATCTTCTTGTCGTGGCAGACGGAATGGGAGGACATAAAGCTGGAGAAGTTGCATCCTCAATGACTGTTACTATAATGGGAAGCAGATTTACCAAACTATCAAGTATTGGAAAAAAAGAAGATGCCATATCATGGCTCAGAGAAATAATTGATGAAGTAAATATAGATATATTAAAATATGCAGAAGAACATATTGATTCTAAAGGACTTGGAACCACATGTGTTTGTGCCATTTTAGCAAAGGAGTTTTTATTATTCGGTAATATCGGTGATTCAAGTGGGTTTGTTTTAAAGCAAGGAAAACTTACAAAAGTTACTAATGATCATACAATTGTTGGACTTCTTTTAAAAAACGGAGATATAAGTGAAGAAGAGGCAAAAAATCATCCTCAAAAAAATGTACTTATGAAAGCACTTGGAAGTGCAGAGAAAGTAAGTATGGATATGTTTGATGTAGAGACTGATATAGATGAAATATTCTTGTGTTCAGATGGACTTACAAATATGGTAAGTCATGATCAGATAGAGAAAATATTAAATGATGATGCTCTTAGTATAGAGGAAAAAGTTAATAAACTTATTTTAAAGGCAAATGTAAGAGGGGGTACAGATAATATTACAGTTGCATATTTAAGTAAGAAAGAGGGAAAATAAAGTGATAGAAAAGGGAAGTAAAATAAACGATAGATATCAAATAATAAAGACGCTTGGCGAAGGCGGGATGGCTAATGTTTATCTTGCTTATGATACTATTTTAAATCGTAACGTCGCGGTTAAAATTCTTAGAGGAGAATTTGAAAACGATGAAAAATTTATAAGAAGATTCCAAAGAGAAGCTCTTTCTGCTTCCAATCTTTCGCATCCAAATATAGTTGAAATGTATGATTTTGGTGAAGATCAGGGTCAAAATTATATTGTTATGGAATATGTTGATGGAAAAACATTAAAACAACTTATAAAAAAGCGTGGACATCTTACAATAACAGAAGTAGTTGATATAATGCTTCAGCTTTCTGATGGAATGGCTCATGCTCATGATTCATATATAATACATAGAGATATTAAACCACAAAATATTATGATACTTGAAAATGGTATGATTAAAATAACGGATTTTGGTATAGCAATGGCTATAAATGCATCGCAGCTTACACAAACAAATTCTGTAATGGGAAGTGTACACTATCTTCCTCCTGAGCAAGCTAATGGTAATGGGGCCACTATTAGAAGTGATATATATTCAATGGGTATTCTTATGTATGAACTTTTAACTGGAGAAATACCTTATAAAGGTGACAATCCTGTTGAGATTGCTCTTAAACATATTAAAGAGCCTTTACCAAGCGTAAGAAGTGTTGTACCTTCATTACCTCAATCAATAGAAAATATTATTTTAAAGGCAACTGCAAAAAATCCTAAAAACAGATACAATGATGCTAGAGAAATGCATGATGATATAAAAACAGCACTAGATATTTCTAGAGAAAGTGAACCTAAATATTTATATAAATACAGTGAAACTGAACTTGATGAAACTAGAGTGCTTGACGATACATTAAAAGAAATTAAAGACAAAGCAAAAAATGAAGAAGCTAAGTATGCAAAAAATCTTGAAAAATTAGAAAGAGAAGAAAATAAAAAACAGAATAAACTTTTAATATTGCTTGTTTCTATTTTTGCTGGTCTAATTGTAATAACTGCATCTATTATACTGTTACTTCCAAATTTAATGAGTAAGAAAAATATAGAAATACCTGATGTAAGTACACTTTCAGAAATAGAAGCATCTAATATACTAACTAAAAAAGGTTTTACAATTAATGAAACAATAAAATACATCGGAAGCGATGAAATAGAAAAGGGATATGTGGTAAAAACAAGTCCTGATATAGGGAAAATTGTTAAAGAAGGTTCCATGATTACACTTTATATTTCCAGTGGAGAAGAAACTTTTGAAATAGAAGACTACAGTGGTAAAAATTATATAGAAGTAAAAACAATACTTGAAACTATGTATGAATGTAATATAATTTTAGAATATATTACTGTTGATGAAAAAGATAATTATAAAGAGGATACTGTTGTTAAAACAAGTCCTGTACCTCAAAGTAAAGTTAAAAAAGGTTCTACTATAACACTTTATCTACCTGAAGTTCAAAAGAAATATCCCGATTTTACAAAAGGATATACTGTAGGTGGAGTTGAAACTTTCTGTAAAGAAAATGAAGTGACACTGGTATATAAATATGTGGAAGATAAAACAAAGGAAGAAGGAACTATAATAAGTCAGAGCAGGACAAAAGATTCTATTGTTCAGCCTGGTACGACTCTTACAATAACCGTAACTACTAAACCAGTAGAAGCACCTATAATAGATGACGAGGGAAATATAAATATAGATGAATAGAGGAAGATTAATAAATATAAATAAGGATTTATACACTATTACAGAAAATAATAGTGTTTTTCTCTGTACAGCAAGAGGTAAAATCAGAAATGAAAAACTTATAGTGGGAGATATAGTTGAGTTTAATCCTGAAGAAAAGACCATTGAAAAAGTATTGCCAAGAAAAAACAGCTTAATTAGACCTCTTGTTTCGAATATTGATAAACTTTTTATAGTGACAAGCGTGCATATTCCAAAATTTTCAAGTTATTTAATAGATAAGTTTATTGTTATAGCGCTTCAGAATAATATAGAGCCTTTGATAATCATAACAAAAGAAGATCTAATAAGTAAAAAAGAAAAGAAAGAAATAAGGAATTATTTAAAATATTATAAATCTTTGGGTTATAAAGTTTATTTTAATAATAATATCAGAAAGATAAAAAAAGAAATAAAATCTTCTCTTATTGCTTTAGCTGGCCAAACAGGAGCAGGAAAAAGCACTTTATTAAATAAAATAGATAAAAATTTAAAACTAGAAACTAATGAAGTTTCATTGGCTCTTGGCAGAGGAAAACATACTACAAGAATGGTAACACTTCACAAAATTGCGGGTGGATATATTGCAGATACACCAGGTTTTTCTTCACTTGAAGTAGATATTCCTAAAGAAGAGTTAAAAAATTATTTTATAGAATTTGAATATAACTGTAAATATAATACTTGTAATCATATTAAAGAAAACAACTGTGATGTAATTGAAAGAGTTAATAAGGAGGAAATTCCCAAAGAACGATATGAAAATTACAAAAAACTTTATGAAGAAATAAAAGAAAGACATTAGTTTTACACCTGTAAAGTAAAACTAATTAATATTGAAATTAATCTATAGTATATTATAATTAAGAGTATAAAAGGAGAATAAAAATGGAAAATAAAAATAAAAAACCTAATAAAGTAATTATTACTATTATATCTATATTATTAATATGTAATTTAATTCCTTTAGGAATAGTAGGTTTTACAAAAATAAGAACTTATTTTAATGATAATACAGATAATTCAGGAGAAACAGATAATGATACAGAGGAAAATAAAAGATCAGATATAGAAAAATTGGTTGATTATGTGCCATCAGTTTATGATATGTACTTATCAGACGGATCAAGAGCGCTTGATGCCTACAGTGGGAATAATTACACATCTGATACAATTGGTGATGGAATATTACTTTATATGGCTAGCAATAACACAAAGTCAATAGAATCTGAAGGTGGGGAATCTATTGAAGGAGATTATTGGTTTTGCATAGAAGCTAAATGTAGTGGTTCAGTAACTTTTAAAGTTGAAGATATTAACAAAACATTGCTTTCTATGTATAACAGAAAAGATTTATCACTAGAGCTACTTGGTGAAGAAAATGCTGAAAATGTATACGGTATAAAAACAAATGAGATAAGTTTGTCTTTATATTCGCCTTATTATATTGGTATTCAATCAGGTGGAGAACCTCCATATGTTAAAACAAGTAAAATTATATCAAATGAAAAAGACTCAAATAACAATTTAATTGTATATGAGAAAGCAGGTTTTATTCTTACTTCTCTTAGTATTAATGACTCTCAGTCAACAGATTATTACGCAAATATTTACAAAGATACTGGAAATTTATTTGATACTGCAAATGTAATTAAAAAAATTGAAGATAATAATTTATCAGAAAAAACCGCAAAAGAATACATAGAAGATAACTGGGATTTATTTAATACATTTAAACATACATTTAAATTAAATAGTGAAGGAAAGTATTACTGGTACAGTACCGAAATTGAATAATTTATTTTATATTATTTTCAGTTAAAAACAATTTATAGACATAGTTATTTATTAAGTGTA
>CAZVIQ010000020.1:0-14101 GCA_964626795.1 uncultured Muribaculaceae bacterium | reverse complement strand
AGTATTTTTTTTGTATAATAATTATGAGGTATTGATATGATATATTGTTTATATGGAACTGAGAAAATATTAATAAATGAATTTATTAATAAAGAGATTAATAAATTTGATGTAAATAATATATCAAAATATAATCTGGAAGATAATACTGTTTATGATGTACTAAGTGATGCATCTTATATGGATCTTTTTAGTGAGGATAAAGCAGTAATATTTGAATGTAGTAATATATTTGCGACTAAGGAAATAGAACTAGAACAATTAGAAAAATATTTAGTGAATCCCAATGAAAAAACACATTTATTTTTAATAATTGAAAATGAAACTTTAGATGAAAGAAGAAAGATAGTTAAATTAATCAGAGAAAAATATAAAGTATTTGAATTTAACAAATTAAAAAACAATGATATAGAAAAATATATAATAAACAGTTTTAAAAACGAAGGATATTTAATAAGTACAAGTGCTCTAAATAGATTTATAAGCAATATTGGAAGTAATACATCTTTAATATATACTGAAATTGATAAATTAAAACTATATAAAATAGAAGATAAAAAAATAGAAGAGGAAGATGTAATAAAGGTAGTAAAAAAAGAAGCCACTACTGATGTATTTAAATTAGTGGATGCTGTTCTAAATAATAATAAAGAAAAAATACTTTTATTTTATAAAGATTTAATTTCATCAGGTGAAGAGGAAATTAAACTTGTAATTCTTTTAGCAGGAGAATTTAGACTTCTATATCAAATTAAAGTATTAATAGGAGATAGACTCTCAGAAACTGAAATAGTTCAAAAACTTAAAGTTCATCCTTATCGAGTTAAACTAGGAATAAACAGAGCTACTAAATATAGTGAAAATAAAATATTAAAAGTATTAGATGCTTTATATAAAATAGACTATGGAATTAAAACAGGAGAATTAATAAAAGAGAACGCACTTCTTAATTTCTTTTTAGGTTTATAAATTTATAAAAAAAGTAATTATTATTTAATGGTAATAATTACTTTGCTTTTTTACTTAATATATTGCTATAGATATCGCTAGAGTTTACTCCGTAAGATAGTAAGTAAGCAGATTTACCACAGTCATAACTAATTGATTCACAGGTAAGAATTTTATATCCTAATCCTTTATATTCTTGAAAATTATAGCTGTTTGTTTGAGTTTCTGTTTCATTATCGCCAGCACCTACAATTTCAACATCAAAACCAGAAAATCCTCCAGCGTTAATTACAAATATAGGTTTTTTACCTTTAAGTGCTCTATTATAGTCAATAAATGCAAATATATTTGAAACCACCAAAACTATAGCAAGTATTATTAAAATAATTTTTAAATTTTTTTTCATTAATCCTCCCATTACTGTGTTACTTAGATAATACAATGATACAATTTATATTTTTAAATGTCAATAAAAAATATAAAATTTTAGTAAAATAAAAAGCAATTAAAAAAACAAAATATAATATTGGTATGGACAATTTATTTTTTGTGCTTTATAATAAAAAATTATGAATGAGGCAGGTGGGATTAATGTTAAAAAGTAATTTACCAGTTATTCTTTTAAAAGGATTAGTTTTGCTGCCTCATGAAGAAGTTAGAATTGAACTTAATAACGATATAAGTAAAAAAGTAATAGATTTATCTAATCTCTATCATGATGATGAAGTATTGATTGTTTGTCCTGTTAATTCTCTTGAGGAAAATCCAGATACAAGTGATCTTCCAAAAATAGGGGTAGTTGGTAAAGTAAAAAATAACATTACTCTTTCAAACGGAAATGCAAGAATAGTATTAGAAGGTCTTTATAGAGTAAAAGTTTTTAGTTATGTCAATTATTCAAATGAAGAGGATATTCTTGAAAGTATAATTGAATCTTTAGAAACTACGCCATCAGGAGAAATAGAAGAAACAGCACTTTTAAGAAAACTCTTTCTTTTAATAGATGAATATATAAATACAAATCCTAATATTTCTAATTCTATTATGTCTAAAATAAAAGGATTAACAGATTTAGATAAGCTTACAGATATTATTTCCAGTTTTATGAATTTTACATTTGAAAAGAAGTTTGAATTAATGTGCAATGCTTCTTATATTAGCAGAGCTAGATTTTTAATAAAAGAACTGGCTATTGAAAAGAGGATATTAGATCTCGAAAAAAGAATAGATGAATCAGTAGAAAGTTCAATGAGTAAAAGTCAGCAAGATTATATGCTTAGAGAAAAAATAAAATTAATAAAAAAAGAATTAGGTGAAACAGATTCTAAGGAAATAGATGTTAATAAATTTAATGATGAACTAAATAATGGAAAATATCCTGAAGCCATAGATGAAAGACTTAAAAAGGAAATAAACAGATATTCATTAATGAATGAGATCTCTCCTGAACTATCTATTCAAAGAAACTATATAGATACACTTCTTAATATTCCTTTTGGAGATTACTCAAAAGATAATAAAGATTTAATTAAGATTAAAAAGTTATTAGATAAAACTCATTACGGACTTGAAGAAGCAAAATCAAGAATATTAGAATATATCGCAGTTAAAAATATAAGTGACAGTAGTGCGCCTATAATATGTTTGATTGGACCTCCTGGTGTAGGTAAAACAACTTTTGCATATTCTGTAGCTGAATCTTTAAATAAAAAATTTGCAAAAATTTCTTTAGGTGGAATGAGTGATGTAAGTGAACTTATAGGACATAGAAAAACCTATCTTGGTAGTGCACCAGGTAAAATAATAACCTCACTTATTAAGACTAAAACTTTAAATCCTGTTATTCTTCTTGATGAAGTGGATAAAATATCAAAAGATTATAAAGGAGATCCAGCAAGTGTACTTTTAGATATACTTGATAGTTCTACTAATAAATACTTTGTTGATAATTTTATAGAAGAAGAGGTTGATTTAAGTAAAATATTATTTATTCTTACGGCGAATGATGAATCTTTAATACCTGCACCTTTATTAGATAGGCTTGAAATAATTCATATAAGTGGTTATACCTCAAATGAAAAAGTTTTAATTGCAAAAAATTATCTGATAGATAAAATCTTAGAAAATAATGGCATAAAAAAACAAGTAAATATTAAAGATGAAGTTATCAGTCAAATTATAAGTAATTACACTAAAGAAAATGGTGTACGTGAACTAGAGAGACTTTTAAATAAAATCATTAGAAAAATAATTTTAGAAAATGAACTTAATAAAAGTAAAGATAATAAAATTAATATTACCTCTACAGATTTAAAAAAATATTTAGGTCTTCAAAAGTATAATATATATAATGAAAATATTAATCCTATTCCAGGATTTGTAAGAGGACTCGGCTATATGTCAGGCGGAGGTATAATAATAGAAGTTGAAGCTACTAGTTTCAAAGGAAAAGGTAAATTTAAATATACCGGCAGACTTGGTAAGTTAACAAATGAAAGTATTGAAATTGTTCTTAGTTATATTAGAAGTAATCACGATAAATTTAATATCAAAATAGAAGATTTAAATAAAAAAGATTATCATATTAATTTTAGAAATTCCAAAATAATAAAAGAAGGTACTTCTGCCGGAACTTTAATTGCAACTTCTATAATTAGTCATTTACTTGGTAAAACAATATCTTCAAATATATCTTTTACCGGCGAAATGAATTTAAATGGTGATATAACTGCAGTAGGTGGACTTAAAGAAAAAATAGTTGCAGCCTCTCTTGGAGGAATAAACAAAATATATGTTCCACTAGAAAACAAGTCAGAGATAGAAAGTTATAAAAACGAAATAAAAGAAAAAATAGAATTTATATTTGTAAGTAATTATATAGAAATATATGAGGATTTATTTAAATGATAAATTCTTTTTTTAAATTAACTTTTTAATTTCTTTTGGATTAAGACCAGTTAAATTAGAAATAGTATGTATCTCTATATTTTCTTTTAGCATTTGTCTGGCAACGTCTTTAGCAACTTTTTCAATACCTTTTTTCATTCCTTTTTCTATGCCTCCTTCTATACCAATGTTTTTAGCATAATTCATAAAAGCATTCCAGCGAAATTCTGCATCTTTTTCATAATCAAAAACAATTTTAAATTCTTTTGAATCATTAATTTCTTCTAAATTTTTATATATCTTATCCATGATTTTATCCTCTCTTGAGATTTTCTTTGTTTCTTTTCTAGAGTTTATTGTCAATAGTAAGTATTGCTTCTCTGTTTCGCTTAAGTTAACTTTACTATATCATTTTTCTAATATCTTGTCCAGATAAATGTTTACTCTTGAGAAACTTTATGTTTCTATCTCATAAGTTTTAACATTCATAAGAAACTTTTGGATATGATTTCATTACTTTTAAATACACTTGAATGTATTAAAATTTATTTGTATTACTGTTGGAGAATCAAGATAAGTACCACCTTTTTCTTTTAATTGAGACGCAATTGATGCCTGATACATATCATTTCTTTCTATTAATCCTTTATAATAATACATAGATAATACAAAAGGCAAACACAAAATTTTATAAATTAGAAAGCATTTAAATTATAGATTTCTAAAAAATATGCTAATTAAATTTTTAAAATAATATTATAACTGTAATTAAAATATATGATTTTGTAATTATTTAATTTTTAAATACATATATTTTTCTAGGAGGAAATAATATGAATGAAAAGATACCTTTTAAAAAGGATATAATATTTAAAAGTATAATTGGGGAAATTACAGATATTACTTTAAATCATGACTATCTTATTAAAAATGATACTGTTGAAGGAGTGTTTTATTTATCAGGTAAGTATAAAATGACTGAAGCAAGTGTAATAGAAGAAGAGTTTTTCTATAATATACCTTTTAGTATTGCTATAAGTGAAAGAATAGATAAAGACACTATAAATTTAACACTTGATTCATTTGATTATAAAATCAATAAAGATACTTTAACACTTAATTTAAATTTAAATATGGCATTTGATAATGTTGTTGAAGATGCAGTAATATCCGAAAATCAAGTAGGTGATATTAACTATTTTGAAAGAGGAGACGAGGAAGAAATAAAAACAAAATTTGATGATATTGAAAATGAAAACAAAATAGAAATTGAAGATAGTGAAGTTGGAGATGTTAATATTGTAAATGAAGAAAATATTATAACCAGTAAAGAAACAAACAATATTTTGGATTTTACAAAAAATAATATTGGAGATAATTATACTTCTTACAAAGTAGTAATGATGAGAGATGATATGTCTCTTGAAAATATACTTACTAAATATGATGTTAATATTGAAGATATAAAGAACCTTAATAACACAGACAATATTAAAGTAGGAGATAAAATAATTATTCCAATTATAAAAAATGAATAATAAAACTATTATTAAAAATAGAACTGTAATTGAAGAAAATGAATATGTTATAAAAAATACTTCAAAAGATCTTAGGAGTTTGTTTGATTATCTTGAAAAAAGAAATTTTGAAAACTTTCCTAAAATTTTAGAGATAAGTGATAGAAGTGTAAAATCTGAATATATAAAAGAAGATGAATTTAAATCATCCAGTAAAGGCCCAGCACTTATGGAAGTAGCCGGACTTCTTCATTATAAAACTTCAGAATTTAAAGATGTGAGTAAATTTAAATATAAAGAAATATATGAAAAAATAAATGATAACATAGATTTTCTTATGAATTACTATAATAAATTAATGAATGAAATAGAAAAGCATATTTATCTTTCACCTTCAGAATATCTAGTTGCGAGACATTTCAGTTTAATATTATCATCAATAAACTATTCTAAAAAGCAGCTTGATGAATGGTATGAAATAGTAGAAAACAAAACTAAAGAAAGAGTAGTAATCGTACACAATAATTTAAAGACTCAGCATTTACTCAGGGGAGATAAAGATTATCTGATTAATTGGGATAAGTATTTGGTAGATACACCTGTATTGGATCTTTATAAATTTTACATAAATGAAGGAATGAATCTAGATTTTCTTGAACTTTATAAAATATACAACGATAAATTTAAATTATCAGAAGAAGAAAAAAAACTTCTACTTATTTTAATGAGTGTTCCTAAAAAAATAGAGTTTCTAGATAATGAGCTGTTAAGTACATATAATATAAAAAAGATATTAGATGCTCTTTATAAAACCAAAGAACTTATATCAGAATTAGAGCTTCAAATAGAGGTAGCAGAAACAGAAGATTAAAGCTAAAAGCAGTATAATATTAATTCTAATAGGCATTATTAAAGTAAATATTGTCTGCCAGACTATTAGAAACCCAAGTACTAAAAAAAGAACTAAGTTAAACATATTTCTATTGCCTTTTATAAAAGTTTTAATTTCATTCAGTTTATTCATATAATATTTTATGAATTTAAATGTTATAAAGTTAATAGAATAAAAATCATTCTGTAAAAAGGGTGGTTTTTTTGGCGGGAAAATAATATATCATATAAAGTAAAATTATTATTCTTGATAAATACCAAAATAAGTGATACTATTAATTGGAAAATAGGTGATAAGATGAAAGTAATAAAAAATATTTTGATAGTTTTAATGTCAATTTGTGTTTTACTAATTACATTAAATCTTAATTGGAATTTATCTGAAAATAATAATAACTTAATTTCAATGTATGAGGAAAAAGGAAGTCAGTTAAAATCAATTAAAAAAATTCCTGAAAATGTAAATTTAGATCTTTTTACTGAATGCAAAGGAGAAGCTTCTTTAGTATGGGATAATACTAAAAGACAAATTAAATTTTCTTCAAATAGTGCAAATATTAAATGTAATTTAACTTTTAAATATGATATTATACTTACTTTAGAAAAATCAAGTGGAACAATATTAAAGTCAAATCAAGAAAATGTAACAATATCTGGAGAAAACTATGGAGAACTTAAATGTGAAACTACAAATGCTTCTATTGCAACTTGCACTGTAACACAAACTAAGCTTACAGTAACAGGTGTTAATCCTGGAAATGCAACAATAACTGTCAAAGATACAACTTCTGACAAGCAGGCTACATATTCGGCAACTGTTACTGATATAACATTAGGTCTTTCTCCAACAAGCGGAAATACAAATGTAAATAAAACAGTTTCAACTCAGATAACTGGAAATGGATATGGTACCTTATCGTGCATAGTTGCAGATCCATTACTTGCATCATGTTCAATAAGTGGGGGAGAACTTATAATAACAGGTAAAAATCCAGGGACAACAACTGTAACTGTCAAAGAAAGTTTTGCTAATAAAACAGTAGTATATACAGTAAATATTATAACAACACTTTATAATAAAATAATTATATCCGAAGTACCAAAAAGTGATGCAGGTGTAGACTATTCATATGCGCCTAACGGTAATAAATATATCAGTGGAACAGGATTCGTAAATACTCCTGCACAGATAACGAACGGATTATATTATACAGAAAATATGACGACATATGGAGAACTTAGTACAAGAGTATACTTTTATAGAGGAAGAGTAGATAATAACTGGGTATCATTTGGAGGAAAACTTTGGCGTATAGTAAGAACAACAAGTGAAAATGGAGTTAAATTATTATATGCAGGAGATGGTTCAAGTAATCAAACTTCATTTATAGGTTCCAGTGCTTTCAATACATTATATACGTCAAAATATTATACAGGATATACATATAATACAAGTGGTTATACAGGAACACAAACTAACAGTAATGTAAAAACAGTGGTAGATAACTGGTATAATGCAAATTTAAAATCTTATTCCAGCTATTTAAGCACTACAGCAATATTTTGTGCAGACAGAAGTTCTGAAACAACTACAGGAACCACTTCTGGAGGACGTTGGTATCCTATTGATAGTAGAGCTGGGATTACTTTCAGGCCTACATTTGCTTGTCCAACTACAAATCAAAGTAGATATACAAACAGTACAAGTACTGGTAACGGATATTTAACTAATCCTATTGCACTTTTAACTTTTGATGAAGCAATGTATTCTGGAGTTGTAAATTCTTTTACAGGTATGTTCAATAATTATGCTTCATATATGTTTGATAATGCAGTGGGAGAATGCTGGTGGACAATGTCGCCTCACGGAGTAAATTCATATGGTGATGCTTTAACATTTAATGTAGATGCTCAAAATTCACAATGTTCTAATGGACTAGAAATAGCAAGAAAGATCATTCCAGTAATATCATTAAAATCATGTGTTACCACTACCAATGGAAACGGTACAAAAACAAGTCCTTATATAATTAGTAACAGCGGTTGTTAATCTAAAAAGAACTTATTAGATTAACATTATATAGAGGTGTGAAATGAAAGCAATTAAAAATATTTTTATTATTTTATCGATAACCTTAATTTTGTTTGTTACATTAAAATTTGATTATAATTTATCTAAAAATAAAAACAACTTAATTTCAATGTATGAAAAAAAGGGAGTTCAGTTAAACTTAATTAGAAAGATACCAGATGGAAACTTAGAACTTATTTATACATGTAAGGAAAATGAATCTTTAACTTGGGACAATATTAAAAGACAAATTAGATTTTCTTCAAATAGTGAAACTACTACATGTAATTTGACTTTCCAGAAATCTGATGTAACTTTAGTTTTAAGTCCTGCAAATGGGAATGTTTTATTAGATCAAGAAGTCACAAGCGAAATAACAGGAAGTAATTACGGTTTACTTTCCTGCACAGTTTCAAATCCATTACTTGCAACGTGCAGTATAAATGAAAATATATTAACAGTAACAGGAAAAAACATAGGAAGTACTACTGTTGAAGTAAAAGAAAGTAATTTAAATAAAACAGTCACATATACAGTGAATGTAATTACATCATTATATAATAAATTATTAATGGATAATCTTACTACAAGCGATTTAAACATTGATTTTGCCTTTTCTCCATTTGGTGAATATGTTGAAGATTGGGTAACATATAAAACAATATCTGATAATAATCAAAAAACTAATGGACTATATTACACATCCAACACTGCTTATGGTGAAGACAATACTAGAATATATTATTTTAGAGGTTCTATAGAAAATAATTGGGTATCATTTGGTGGATATTTATGGAGAATAGTGAGGACAACGAGTGAAGGCGGAGTAAAATTAATATATTCAGGAAACGGAGAAAATGTATTTATTGGTTCTTCTATATTTAATTCTGGGATATATACAAAATATAGAACAGGATATACATATAATGCTAGTTTAAACAGTTTTTCAGGTACTCAAACTAATAGTCAAATAAAAACAGTTGTAGATAATTGGTATTTAAATAATATTAATAATGAAGACAAAAATTATTTAAGTACAACTGCAATATATTGTGCTGACAGAAGTCAAGAAATAACTTACACAAAATCTGGATATACATTTACTGATTTTCCAAGTAATTATAGATTTACTTTTTTAAACCATCCAAACTTAAGTAATAAGCAAAAACCAACATATAAATGTCCTAGTACAAACGAAAGCAGATATACAAACAACACAAATACAGGAAATGGTTATCTTACATATCCAGTCGGATTATTATCTATTGATGAAGCAATGTTTGCAGGTATTCTAAATGAACTTTCAGGAGAATACTATAATAGATATTCTTATTTAACTGAAAACGATGGTGGATTTTCTTGGTGGACTATGAGTCCTTCAGGAATCAATTCTCGCAACGAAGCTGTAGTGTGCTATATACTTAAATCGGGAATAGAAAATGGCACGGTAGAAACAAGTAAAAAGATAAGACCTGTGATATCATTAAAATCATGTATCACCACCACTAATGGAAACGGTACTAAAACAAATCCTTATATAATTAGTGATAGTAATTGTTAGTTTTAACAAAGCAAAATATAAAAACTTTGCTTTTTTTCTATTTAAAAATTATAATGAATATATGGATAACATAGATAAAAATAAAATAGATGGGTTTATGTATAATTTTTTAGAATATTTACTTAAAGAAAAGAATTATTCTATTTTAACTGTGAATTCGTATTATAAAGATTTTAAAGAATATTTTATATTTCTAAAAAAAATAAATAAAAATTCAATTAATATAAATAAAGATGAGTTAAAAGTCTATATTAGAAGTCTATATGATATAAATAGTACTAAAACTATATGTAGGAAAATAAGTTCAATTAAAAGTTTATATAAATATTATATAAAAAAAGATTATCTGTCTTTAAATATAAGTGAAGTTCTTGTATATCCTAAAAAGAAAAAAACACTTCCAGAATTCATAGATTATGATGAAGTAATTAAACTTATTAATGAAACTGAAACCAGTAAATTTCCTTACAGAGATAGACTTGTCTTTGAACTTTTATATGACACAGGAATAAGAGTTAGTGAACTTGTAAATATAAAACTTAAAGATATAAATAAAAGTGAAAGAGAGATTAGAGTTTTTGGTAAAGGTAGTTATGAAAGAATAGTCTATTATGGAGATTATGGTGCAGAAGCACTTGAAAACTATTTAAATCAGGAAAGAATTACAATACTTAACGGAAAAGAAAATGAATACTTGCTCATAAATAAAAATGGTGATAAAATAACTGATAGGGGAATTAGATTAGTAGTTGAAAATACTATGAAAAAAGTAGGTATTAACAAGCATGTAAGTCCGCATACTTTAAGACATACTTTTGCAACCCATTTATTAAATGATGGTTGTGATATAAAAAGTGTTCAGGAATTATTAGGACATAAAAGTTTATCTACAACGGAAATATATACTCATGTAAGTAATGAAAGACTAAGAGAAGTATATTATAAAAATCACCCTAAAAGTAGAGGTGCTAAAAATGGCTAAGCTTTATTTCAGATATGGAGCAATGAATTGTGGAAAGACAACTCTTTTAATGACAGTTGCACATAATTATGAAGAAAGAGATATGTTTGTTAAGGTTTTAAAACCTGGTATTGATACAAAAGGAGAAGACAAAGTTATTTCCAGAATGGGAATTGAAAGAAAAGTAGATTTCGTAGTTGGAAAAAATGACACATTAAAGGAATATTTAGATAAAATATCTAAAGAAGGTATCGCTTGTGTTTTAGTGGATGAAGCACAGTTTATGAATAAAGAACAGATTGATGAACTTTATTTATTTTCTAAAAAGTATGATATTCCTGTAATATGCTATGGACTTAGAAGTGATTTTAAAACCTGTTTGTTTCCTGGCAGTTTAAGACTGTTTGAAATAGCAGATGAGATTGAAGAACTTATTACAATATGCAGATGTGGAAAACGAGCCAAATTTAATGGTAGAAAAATAAACGATGAATTTGTAGTAAGTGGAGATCAGGTTGCTATAGATAATGTTGGTAGTGTTACTTATGAATCATTATGTGGTAAATGCTACATGGAAAAAGTATTACATATAAATTTAGAGGAGGATTAAGATATGGAAAAATATGTATATTTATTTAGTGAAGGTAATAAAGAAATGAAAAACCTTCTTGGGGGAAAAGGAGCTAATCTTGCTGAAATGACTAATATTGGACTTCCAGTGCCAAGAGGCTTTACTATTACAACAGAAGCTTGTAATAAGTATTATGAAGATGGAGAAAAATTAGGGGATACGATAGAAAATCAAATTTTTGAAAAACTTGCTACACTTGAAGAAGTTACTGGTAAAAAGTTTGGTGATAAAGAGAATCCACTGTTAGTATCAGTTAGAAGTGGTTCAAGAGCGAGTATGCCAGGAATGATGGATACTGTTCTTAACCTTGGACTTAATGAAGAAGTTGCAGCAGGGTTTGCACAGATTACTGGTAATGCGAGATTTGTATATGATTCTTACAGAAGATTTATTCAAATGTTTGCAGATGTAGTTATGGGATTCCCTAAAAGTTCATTTGAAAGACTTTTTGATAAAATAAAAGAAGAAAAAGGAATTGAAAATGATACTGAGCTTACTGCTGAAGATTTAAAAGAAGTAGTGGGTATATATAAAGAAGAATATAAAAAACATGCTGGAAAAGATTTTCCAGAAGATGCTAAAGAGCAAATGCTTGAAGCAGTAAAAGCTGTATTTAGAAGTTGGAATAACGATAGAGCTATAACTTACAGAAGACTTAATGATATTCCATCAGACTGGGGAACTGCAGTTAATGTTCAAGAAATGGTTTATGGAAATCGTGGAGAAACTTCTGGTACAGGGGTTGCATTTACAAGAAATCCAGCAACTGGAGAAAAAGCTCTTTATGGTGAATTCTTAATGAATGCACAGGGTGAAGATGTTGTGGCTGGTATTCGTACACCTCAAAGCATCAGTACCTTAAAAGAAGTAATGCCTGCGTGTTATGAGGAATTTAATAAAATATGTGGTATTTTAGAAAATCATTATAAAGATATGCAGGATATGGAATTTACTATTGAAGACGGAAAGTTATTTATGCTTCAGACTAGAAATGGTAAAAGAACAGCTGCAGCTGCAGTAAAAATAGCAGTGGATTTATATAATGAAGGAATGCTAACAAAAGAAGAAGCACTTTTAAAAGTTGAACCTAAACAGTTAGATCAGCTGTTACATCCAATGTTCGATAGTGTTGCTCTTAAAAATGGAAGAATTGTTGGAAAAGGTTTAGCAGCTTCACCAGGAGCTGCAACAGGTAAGCTTTATTTTACAGCTGAAGATGTTGTTGAAGCTTCAAAAAATGGTGAAAAAGATATTATTCTTGCAAGACTTGAGACATCACCTGAAGATATTGAAGGAATGCATATTGCACACGGAATTCTTACAGTTCGTGGAGGTATGACAAGCCATGCTGCTGTTGTGGCACGTGGAATGGGAACTTGCTGTGTAAGTGGATGTGGTGAACTTAAAATAAATGAAGAAACAAAAACTTTAATTACAAAAGATGGAACAGTATTTAAAGAAGGTGACTTTATAAGTCTTGATGGAAGTACTGGAAATGTATATGAAGGAAATATAAAAACAGTTGAGCCTGAAATAAGCGGAGACTTTGAATTATTTATGTCATGGGCTGATGAAATCAGAACATTAAAAGTAAGAACAAATGCTGATACACCTAATGATGCAGCACAAGCAAGACATTTTGGAGCAGAAGGTATTGGTCTTTGTAGAACTGAACATATGTTCTTTGAAGAAGAAAGAATATTTAACTTCAGAAAAATGATAACTGCTGAAACAGTAGAAGAGAGAGAAAAAGCTCTTGAATTAATATTACCTTGTCAAAGAGAAGACTTTGAAGGACTATTTAAGGCTATGGAAGGTTATGGAGTTACTATAAGATTCTTAGATCCTCCTCTACATGAATTTCTTCCTCATACTGATGAAGAAATAAAACCACTTGCTGAAAGTCTTGGAATTAGTTTTGAAGATTTAAAAACAAGAGTAGAAAACTTAAAAGAATTTAATCCTATGATGGGACACAGAGGATGCAGACTTGCTGTAACATATCCTGAAATTGCTGCAATGCAGACAAGAGCTGTTATAGAAGCTGCTATAAACGTTAAAAACGAAGGCAAAGAAGTTTATCCGGAAATAATGATACCTCTTATAGGAGAAGTAAAAGAACTTAAATATGTTAAAGATATAGTAGTTGCAACTGCTAGCAGAGTTATGGAAGAAAAAGGAGTTACAGTTGACTATAAAGTTGGTACAATGATTGAAATTCCGAGAGCAGCTTTAACTGCAGACAAAGTAGCAGAAGAAGCAGAATTCTTTAGCTTTGGAACAAATGATTTAACACAGATGACTTATGGGTTCAGTAGAGATGATGCTGGTAAGTTCCTAGATGAATATTATAAAAAACAAATATTTGAATCTGATCCTTTTGCTAAAATAGATAGAGAAGGCGTTGGAGAACTTATGAAAATTGCAGTAAGCAAAGGAAAGAGTACTAGACCTGATATTAAACTTGGAATATGTGGAGAACATGGAGGAGAGGCAAGTTCAATTGAATTTTGTCAGATATTAGGACTAAATTATGTTTCATGTAGTCCATACAGGGTGCCTATTGCAAGACTTGCAGCAGCTCAAGCTAAAATAAACAATAAATAAATAAAAAAGAAGTAAAACATAATTAGAT
>CAZVIQ010000019.1:0-14620 GCA_964626795.1 uncultured Muribaculaceae bacterium | reverse complement strand
ACCCGTAACCTACTGATTACAAGTCAGTTGCTCTACCAATTGAGCTATTTCGGCAAAATATATGGTGGGCGATTACGGACTCGAACCGCAGACCCTCTGCTTGTAAGGCAGATGCTCTAACCAACTGAGCTAATCGCCCATATATCTTCAACAAGCTAACTGCTTGGTCGTTTATAACTATAACATTTTAAAAAGTAAGTGTCAATACAAATTTCTGATTTTTTTGACACTTTTGACTACTCTACTTTTCGTCTATCTCTTTCATTTTAGTTTCTACCCATTTATCAAAATTCTTTTTAATAACTTCAAAACCAGTGCCTTTTTCTTTTATTGCACTTGCATCAGGTTCTACTTTATAATCAATGTCTTTAATAGAAAGTTTAACTTGTCTTTTATTCTCATCAATGTCAATTACCTTTACACTAATAATATCACCAATTTTAAAGTTTTTATTTAAATTTTTAATAAATTTGGTTGAAACTTCTGAAATATGCACCATACCAGTATAATCATCATTTAAAGTTACAAATACTCCATAAAGAGTTATACCAGTTACTTGCCCTTTTACTATAGTTCCTATTTTTACATCATTCATAATTATCCCATAAAAATTATAACACTTTTTTAAATAAAATCATATTATTTTCGGTTATTTATCCATTCTACAGCTGGTAAAGAGTATTTTATATTAAGTAAATTATACATATCATAAAGAAAATCTTCATATTCCGAAGCACGATTATAGAATATATCTAGTACTTTTTCATCCAAGATACCGTTAACTATCAGTTCTATTTTATCAAAATAATATGCTGGATATAAAAGTCTTCCATAAAAAAGCCCAATTAAATGCCTATTATAATTTTTAAAATTTAGATACTTTTCCAGTTCATCAAAATCAAAATTATTTTCAAAAAAGGAATTTTGCACATAAGAACATAAATCTCTTATTTCATAATCAAACATAAAATTTAAAGGATTATAAAATTCTTCTATATTTGTTTTACTGCTAATTCTCTTATGACTTATTACATAAGGTAATGTTGTATTCTTATGTTCTTCTGCAATATTATTTATATATACTATTGCATTTTCAGCCAGTCCAATATAATAATTTATTCTGTCCTGAGTCTTCTTATACTCCATATTAAACTCTTTCATTGCTTCTTCTATGGTATCAACAGTATTAGCCCATGAGATATTCCAAGGTAAATTATTTAAAAAATCTTTATTTTTACTTGATAAAATACTATTAAAATTTGAAAGGTCATATAAATCAATAATATCTTGTTCATAATTATTTACTTTTAATAAAACATAATTTTCTTCATCATAATTAAAATAAAATTCATTATTTTTATTCACTATAAAAGTGGATATTAAAATTTTATTTTTAAACATTTCATTACTTATTCTAATAAGTTCAGAAAGTTCTATAATATTTCTTTCTAGTTTATAAATATTTATTTTAATATCTTCAGAGTAAAAATAAAGATGATCATTTTCTCTATATATTTTTTCAGGATAAAGATTGTAATAATAATTTATAGCATTTTTCATATTTTCCTCTCAGAAATATATATGAAAAAAACTAGTTAAAAATGATTAATTTACATTTTCATACTAGTTGTTTGATTATTGTCTATAACTGGTACACCTTGTTGAAGAGAATATTGTAGTTCTTGCTGAAGTGCATCCATTTTATTCATAATATCTGTTAATTGCTGTGTTGCTCTATCAATTATAGTTTTTAATATCGCAAGTTCTCTTTCAACTTTAGTTATATGTTCTAAATTGGGAGGTAGGATTGTTCCCATATTAGCCTCAGCTGGAGTTTCTTCCATAGGCACTTTCATTTCAGGTTGACCATATAAAGGTGTGCTTTGACTCAAATTAAGCTGTGATTCTGGTGCAATTTGTGGTGTAGGTTCTACTACATTTGTTGGCTGCACATATGGCGGAATCTCTTCAACTGTTTGTCCAGAATTAACCCCCATATTAGGAACTTCATTGACTGGGCTTAAAGCAGGTGCTTCTATTCCTTGAAACCTTAAATTATCTAACTTTGCTGCTGGTACAAATGAAACCTTATAGTTTTCTCTTTTAAACATACCAACTAAATCTTTATAAACTACATTTCCTGTTGTCATTACTATTCTCCTCCATTAACTATTTCTTTCATTGCATTTTTTACTTCATTCCAGATATTTTCATCTTCTATTCCAACAAGTTTATATACTCCTGGTGCCTCTTCTATTACTTCTGATATATATATTTTTGATAGAGAACCGTCTTCACTGGTTTCTCCTTTAGAAAGAATCATAAAATTCTTATTTATATTATTAAGTCCAAATGAATTGATTAAATCCACTTCCTCCATGGTTCCATCCATATTTTGAATTGTAATCTTTTTCATATTATCCCTTCCTATCTTTATATATTTAGTTTATCACAAAAGAAAAAATCTATCAATCGTTTATTTTTTGTAATATAAAATATCTACAACCATAAGCACAATTAGTTTTTATATATTTTTCAACTGTACTATAATCATTTATCTTATTAAAAATCTTGTTGTTTTTATTATTAAATCCTTTTAGTCTTAATTTCCCATAAGCATAGTCTCCAACTATATAATCATACTCAGTAAAATAATCTGTAACTTTTTCAAGAAACTCATTTTTTTGAAAAGCTTCTCTAAAATCTTCAACAATTTTATATTTATTATTTAATGCCTCTATCACTATTCTCACCAATAATAATAATATCATACTTTATTTAACATTTAAAGTATTTAAAGATGAAGTGCTTGTTAATAAACCACCATAAACACTCGGAATTGAACCTTCTATTATTTTTATTACAATAGGAATGTTAGTAGAAATACTTACAGTTTCAGATATAAACGGTAAAATAATAAGTTCACTTACTTCCACTTCTATAAACATCTTAAAAAGTACATTATTTATTCCATAATGTTCTACACTTGTTTTAATTTGACTTGTTATTCTCCCAACAGGATTCATTTTAAGAGGTATTTTAGGACCAAGTGAATTTATAAAAATATTATTTGATATTAGTCCAAAAGGAATTTGGTAAATAATATTTCCATTATGCTTTATATAATTAAAACCAGGCTCTACGTCAAGAGAATTAAAATTTCCTTTTTCAATTTTTTTTAAATTTTCTAAAATATTCTTATTAATTATAGTAAGAGTTTTATTAACATTTATTGTATTAAAATCTACACTTATTATTTTTCCTTCTTTATCTTTTGATTCTATTACAAAATCATTTGTACTTTCAAATAGATTAGTACTTTTTTCAACTGCTGCATTTATTACAAAGGTAGTTAAAAGTGTTGATTCATTTTTAGCAATTTCAAGTACCATTGCTTTACTTTTTTTATTAAAAACAAAACTAAAATAAAATGTTAAAGAAATAACAAGCATTATTATAAGTATTGCTTTATCTCTTTCTTTAAGATAAAAATAAGTATTTGATTTTAATTTTATTCTTTTCTTCATTATCTATTAAATTATAGATAAAAATAAAAGAACTATTCTAAAATAGTCCTAAATTAAGTACATAATTAAGTATTACAAAGATTGTTCCTATAACAAGTAGTATAAGTAAGAATATAAAGAACTTTGTAACAAAACTACTTTTAGTAACTTCTTTTTCAAGTTCGTTTATTCCTTCAAAATCTTCTTTAGAAAAATTCATTGAATTTGTATAAAACGATTTATCAATATTACTTAAATTTGCAGTATCAGCACCACTAGGCTTTACTTCGGTTATTTGAACTTCTTCCTTTTCAATTTCTTCTTTAATAGGATCAGTAACAACAGTATTGTCACTTCCTCCAGTTAGTTCACTAAGTAAATCATTTTCTGATTTTTTAACTGAAATAGTATTTATTAAATCAATCAGTGTTCTTTCATTTGTATTAAATTCAGTTTCTATTTTTTCTGTTTCTTTATCAAATACTTCCAATTTTTTTAAAATATCATACTGTGTATTATGAAGCTTTTTATATTTATCTTCTTCATAAGAGCTTTCTTTTTTAGCTTTTGCATCTTCAATAATTGAATTAATATCATATACACGAGGTTCTTCTGCTTCTTCAACCGGAGTTTCTGTAATTTTAGAATTTACAACAAGTCTTTTTCTTTCTTTACCTTCTTCAGATAGAGAACTAATATATTTTTTTATTTTTTGAATGTCTATGTCCTTTGATACTTCCTCAATAACTTTAAAGTTATCATTTGAATTAATCCTGGATAATGTCTGACTATTAATCTCATCGTAAAGAATCTGATTTTTTTGAACTCTTGAATCAGTTTTACTATTAGAGTTTAAATCTGAATATCTTTCCATTCTGGAATTCATATCATTCACCAACTATATAATAACATATTTTTACAATTTTTGGTACTAATTTTATTTTATACGTGCTATAATTTTAAAGGAGGTATTTATGGAAAAAGTTAAAGTTATTAAAGAAAAATGTATAGGATGTGGAATGTGTGTAGGACAAAATCCAGATTACTTCACTTTCGATGATGATGGTCTAAGTAAAGTTATTAAAGAAGAACTAGATCCAAATGATAAAATGAGAATACTTGAAAGTGTAGAAATGTGTCCCACAGAGGCAATAATAATAGAAGAAGAATAAAGACTCAAATGAGTCTTTTTATTTTATCCTTGTTCAGAACTATCAGCCATATAAACACTTGGAGGAATTATCCATCCTTTATGATCAGAATTAATATTCCAAGATCCTTTTTGACCAGATTCAGCATTTGCAGAGTATTGTTCTTTAATTACTCCCTTTGACTCTCCATATGATTCTACTACATAAAGTGTCTGAGGGACATATCTGTCTGCTTCATCTGCCATATATTCATCGTAAACTACTTTCTGTATTGTACCAACATGCCCTTTACCAGTAACAGGATTTCTTCTTAATATAAGACTTCCTTCCGGTATTACTCCTTCATAGCCATCAGGCAAAGGATAAGGAATAACTCCTTCTTTATTTTTAAATGCACTTTCTAAACCAGAAGTAGAAGTATTATTATTTTTATCTTTAAAATAATCTATACCAACAAGTGTTCCAGCAACATATGCAGTAAAACCACTACAATCAGTTCTTTCACCTATTTCTGCCCACTCTCCATCTCTTGCATAAGGTTGAATAAATCCATATTTTCTTGATACAACAACTGAAGCATCCGCATATGCTGCAAAAACTTTGGCTTTTTCTTCATTAGTAAGATTTTTTGATTTAATGTTTGCTATATCTATTCCAGTAGTAGCACTTACATAATAATCTATTTCTGCCCAATATTTTTCTCCAGTCATATTTTTCCAATTTTCACTGTTTGCAAAATAGTCATCTAGTTTAGTATTATCTGAAAGTAATATTGGTTTTTCCCCATCATTTCCAAATTGATTCATGAAAGTAGCAGTGTCTAATAAACTCGACGAATTTGAAAAATCTAATTTATTAAAAGGCCATGATTTTAAATCACTCATTCTATTAGTCAAACTTTTCACAGCACTAGAAACATCATTAACTTTAGACACTAATTCATTATTTGTTCGTTCCATTATATTAATCTGTTCTAATTCCTTTTCCATTTCAGCCATTTTGGTATAATAAGAATGAATTAAACCGTAATTAGGAACTTTTCTACTTTCTAAACTTCTAATACTCAATTTCAAACTACTTATTTTCGATCTCAATGTAGCTCTGTTTTCTGTATCTAATCCGGTATATTTACCTAGAGAAGCCATTAAATCTCTTTCAATCTGAATAGCTAAAGGTACTAAATTTTCATAATGTTTTATTACTTCTTCTACTAAAGGTATATATGTATTTATATAATAATTCCTAAATTTATTATAAAAGTAACCTTTTAAAGTATTATCATCAGCAAAATTTCTAACTTGAATTTGTAAAGTATTTAATTTTTCTAATCTTGAAGCTAATCCTAATTTTGTAGTAGTTGCGAAATTATAAATATCACCTATAGTAACTCTCATATTATATCTTGCACCTCCTCTTTTTGTTCTCCATCATCTTCAATGTTATTTAATTGATCTTTTATATCAAAGAGTTGCTTATTCATCTCTTTAGAAGCACTTTCATATATATTAGAAAGTTCTTTTTTTGTATTATTTACAAATTCAACAACTACATTTCCTTGAAAACATTTAACATATTCCTCTAACACTTCTTTAAATTGTTTATTAATTCGATCAACAATTTCCATGTCTTCATTTATTCGTTTTTCTTCATTCTTTAACTCTTCTCTATTCATTAGATACCTCTAAATTATCAGTTTTTAATTTTAACATATATTCTATTAGTTCTTCAAAAGTTAAATCTTTAATATCTTCGGTATTAAGATTATACATTTCAGATAGTTCTTCTAAATTTTTACTACTAATTAAGTCTCCTAAATTTTCTTTTGTAAAATTATTAACATCAATGTAATCCGGATTTTCTACTGACAAATTTTCGCTAGATGCTATATTTTGATTATTAGAGGTTGATTGTTCGTGATTTTCTATAGAATTTGTACTCTCTGTTTCTACAGTATTATAATTTTCATTATCTTGAACAGTATCAGATTCTGCAGAAACTTTCGCTGATTTTGAAGTAACTTCTACGGAATCTTGTTTAGAACTTGAAACAAAACTTTCATCTAAAGAAGAATCTTCTTCAGATGCTGGCTTACCCCATTTAGATGATTGATTTTTTGATTCATCTAATTCTGAATTATCTTCTGACGATCCTGATTTCGATGATACAGTTAGGTCTTCTGAATTAACTGAATCTTTTGATTTTTTGCTTGAAGATTTATATGAATTAAGTACACTTTCTCCATCATAAGGTGGAATATCATATGAAAATAAAGTATCAACTAATCCTGAAGTTGTATTATCTAATTGTTGAAATGCATCCGCAGCATTTAGAAAGAACATCATAGATTCTGTTATATTATTTGCTAATTTATACATTTCTTCATCTGCAGTTTTTAAAGCTGCTTTCATTGTTCTAAATACACTGACATGATTAAAAGCGGGTTCAAACACTTTATCACTTACTTCAGTAATACCATGAGAAGCCATAAGTACTTCTCTATTTAAAACTTCAGCATAACTATAATCTGAATAAAAAATTGATTCACTAACAAAACCAGGTACTGACACACCACCGCTTACTCCTTCAGAAGTATTTTGCTGTGGAATTCCATTTTCTATATTTTGATTAGTATTGTTATTTGATGGTGTTTCTGAACTTGAACTTGTTCCTGTATCTCCACTATTTTGAGTCGACGATTTTACTTCTCCACTCATTGGTGTACTAAATGTACTTTGTGAAGTTGCTGTTATATTTTCTTTTGTCATTGTTTTCTCCTTCTTTTATAGAAAAAGCATCATTTTTCTATGACGCTCTTTATTCTGCTAAATTATCAGATGCATTTTTTATTGCTGCATCTGCAGCTCTATAAGTTTCAACTGTTTGATTTAAGAATTGAGAATAATTATTAATCGCTGTATAAAACGACTCAAATTTAGCAGAAAGTGTTTTAAACTTGTCATATAAATTAGATGCTGCAGCACTTTTCCATGTTTCTTCTGTGTTTACTGCCTGCATTTTGTTTGTAGTATCTTCAAGTATTTCTTTCATTTTAGTAGAAGAAGCATTTAATTCTTTTGCAATATTACTTACCTCTTCATATGATATTTTATCTATCATTTTATATCCTCCTATAAACGTCCAGCAGCATTAGATATATCCTGCTGTACTTGTCCTAACTGATTAGCTGTTACCTGTAAAAATCTACCATAATCATCTATAACTTTTCCTAATTCTGTAATTTGTTCCTTGTGTTCATTTACTCTAGTTACGTAACTTTGATTATCAGGTCCTGCCCATCCGTTTCTTAAATTATCTACTGAAGTATAAATTTTTTTAACTTCAGCAGCATATTCTGCTGATTTACTTTCAATATCTTTACCTAAACTTCTTAAAGATTCTAGATTTGATGAAATATCTGCCATTTTTATAGCCTCCTATTTTTCTTATATATCTCTATATATTTATAAATTGATTATATTATAAGATATATACATTGTCAATTTAGTTTACAAATATATTTGTAAATATTATATTAAAATTATACTTTCACCATTTTTTAAATCAGTTTCTTTTAATAATATATTCTTATCATATTTTTTACCACTAATTTTATTAAATATTTCTATATCTTTTTCTAAAGGGAAAGTGCCCATAGTTATTTCATTTATACCCTTTTTAAGTAAATAGGTAACAGTTCCTATTTTTTTATCTATTGGAATAAAGACATCATATTTAGTATCTAATATAGGTACATGAACTATTATATTTAATTTATACATTTTTCCTCCTTTAGAACTCTAACACTTCAACACTAGCTGGTTCATCTTTCTTAACTTCTTCACTGGAAATATTTATTAATTTAATTAATTTTGGTTGACCTTTTTCTACTATGTATCCAAAGTTTTTGCCTATTTCTTCTCTTAGTTCTTTATGATAAGAAGTAATTTTCAATATAAACTGATCTATAATTCCATTTCCAATCCAAATACCATTATTATTACTAATATATCCTCTGTAATATGGTTCGTATTCATATTTCTTAACAGATGTTATTAAATCAGTAATTATAAAACTTGTATTTTTCGATTGATGTGCTTTTTGAATTAAGCTTTCCAATTTAGAAACATTATCAGAAGATATACTATTTCTAAATATTTCAAATCCTATTATTACAATTAAATTTGCTTCAATTGATTCCTTATTAATTAGTTCCTCTATCTTTAAGAATGCATCATCATAATTTTCTTTATAATATATAATATTTTCATTATTTGATACAAATCCTAAATTTTCAGTGTCAATTATTATTAAATTTGTGTTATTTATTAGAACTAGTTCATTAAGTAAACTTTTTACAAAAGCATTTAAATGTTCAATATCTTCTGATGAAATTAAATTTAAAACTTTATCTTTAAAATTATATATTGCATTTTCAAGGGTGTTCTTATATATACCAACTGGAAGACTAGTTAAATCTTTTATATCATTTTTTATTACTTCATAATTTACTATCTGAGGTAATATTTTGACTTTTTCTACATTTTTGTTATTATTTTCTCCTAATCTATCGCAAATTATTCTTATATAGTCATTTATATTTTCCCATACATAAGGATAAGCAGTTTGAAATTCGTAAACTACATCATTTAACTTAACTATACCTCTGCCTTTACTTTTAGATGGATAAATTCCTCCTGTATTTCCTAAAATAGATGTATAATCTGATTTTTCATTAAATTGAAGCACAAGTTGCTGACTGAAGTTTTGAGATATTCTATATCTTATTGAATTTGCTCCACTTGTAGTTATAATAATTCTTATTCCATATCTAACACCTTCTCTTGCAAGTGTCGCTATTAAATCAGAGTATTCTTCATGGCTTTCATTAAATGCGTCAAAATTATTTATTATTAAAACAATAAGAGGTTTAGTTTTACCACTAGATTTACAATATAAGAGATAATCTCCATTGAAATCAAGAAATTCTTTTTTTCTTATATTCATTTCAGTCATCAATTTTTTAAATATATTTGTAATCTTTTCATCATCTGAATTAAGTATTATGTCTCCAACATGAGGAGCATTATTAAACATTCTAAGCATTTCTGCACCAAAATCAATTATATAGAAATTTACTTCATCAACACTGTAACTTATTATTGAAGAAAATATAATTGTTGTTAAAAGTAATTCTTTGCCACTTCCAGAGCTTCCATAAATAAGCACATTTCCATTATTAGTAAGATTAAGTGTTAATAAATGTTGTTTTTGATTATTAGGATTATCATATTCACCTATAAGTGGATTTATAATAAAAGATTCTTTCTTATATTTATATTTTTCTTTTAAATCTAGAACATATATAAAATTCGGTATTCTATCTAACCATAACTTATTAATTTTAAATTCATTTGTAGGTATATTACTTAAATAATTTACTATGTTAGTAACTTCTTCTCCTTGAGAAACTAAAGTAGTAGTTCTCTCTATATTTTCACTCTTAATAATATTACCAAGATCATCAATAAAAGTTAAAGATTTATCTACTTTTTTCTTATTTTTATCAGTAGGGAAATACTGAGCTCCAGCCCAGGCTGCTTGTCCTAAAGCAAAATAATCATTATAACCTACTTGAAGATAAAATCTTCCTGCTAATTTTAATGAAGCTGCATCAGGTACTTTTATAACATCCATACTGTCAGATTTTTCCTGAACTTTAAGTGAAATTCTAAATTTACTGTTACTCCAGATTTGATCATCCACTATACCAGATGGCTTTTGAGTAGCTAGAATTAAATGTACTCCAAGACTTCTACCTATACGTGCTGTTGTAATAAGCTGTTGCATGAAATCGCCCTGTTCTTTTTTAAGCTCAGCAAATTCATCAGAAATTATTATTAAGTGAGATACAGGTTCGTCTACTTTACCTTCTCTATAAAGTCTTTGATATTTATATATATCTATAGTACTTTCACCCAATTTATCTCTTGCTTCGTTAAATAACACTTGTCTTCTTCTAAGCTCACTTTGAATTGATGCAAGTGATCTATTTAGTTCAGTTGTATCTAAATTAGTAATTGTTCCAACTAAATGAGGAAGTTTAATTCCCTGCTCTCTCTTTTCAAATGCACCAGTTAATCCTCCACCTTTATAGTCTATAAGAGCAAACTGCACTTCTTCTGGATGATAGTTTATAGCCATAGATAAAATATATGAAATTATCAGTTCACTTTTACCGCTACCGGTCATCCCGGCTATAAGTCCGTGAGGTCCATGTATTTTTTCGTGTAAATCTATTTTAAATAATTCTCCATCTTTGTGTACACCAATAGGTGCTGATAAAGATTTAGTAGGATCACTTAATCGCCATCTATTTATTACATTAAGTTGTTCTACTTTACCTACATTATACATTTCTAAAAAACTTATAACTGAAGGAAGTTTATCTTCCCTCTTAATAAATTTTATAGGTACATTAGCCAGTTTTAAAATACAATCTTTAATTTTAATACCTTCATCCATATCCATAAAGAAATGTTCTTGATTACTTGAATTAAGTTCGTTTTGTACTATAGCGCTTTTACTTGTATCTAAAAATGCAAAGTTTGAACATTCATCAGGTAAATTAGAAAGTCCATCGTTTAATATAATAAGACTGAAACCAAAATTTTTCTTATCTGAAAGAATCTTATTTATTATTTCAAGGTTTCTTACTTTTTTAATATTATCAGTTATTAAAATAAAGAATGGTGAATAACTTCTATAGTCTGCATTTGTATTTTCAGACTTAGTGCTTTCATCTTTATATTTTCTGGAATTATATACTGATTCTAAATAGAAAGAAAGCTCTGTCATATCTTCTGATTTAGAAGCAAAAAATCTTACTTTTTTTTCATCATCCCAAATATGTGGAAGCATCTTAAACATATCATATTTATTTTCTTCATCTTCTGTTAAAAACACAAGTTTTACATCTTCAAAACTATGAGATGCGATGATCTGAAGAATTATATTATTTAAAAATCTATTTCTTAAATCAAGTGTACCTGTAATTACAAGATTATTTCTTTTAGTAAATGAAAAAGTAATTGGAACTTCAAATACTGTAGAAACTGAATCTACAAGAGAATCAAGTTCCTTTCTTAAATTATCGTCATCCATAGTAAAATGTTCACTTGGTGACTGAATTTCTGCGTTTATAGGTACCTTGCCTATTCCAATTCTGACAGAAAGAAAATCTTCGTGTTCTACTTTTCTCTCCCAAAGTTTTCTTTTTTTCTGCATAATTATATTCTGACATTCAATAAGAGGAATATTATTTTCATTTAATGTTGCCTTTTGTTCATTGATTATTAAAACACATTCCTTCTTTTTAGTCTGTAAATAATAACTATACTTCTCTTGTCTTTCTTTTTCTCTCTTTTCTTTTTGTTTTTTCTGATATCCTTTCATTAAAGATGGCCAGATAATAACAGTTGCTAGCATTGAAACAGAAATTATTAAAGAAGGAAGAGCCGCAGATAAATCAGATTTACCACTGCTTATATTACTAAGTGTACTAAATAATGTTACAGCTGAAGTTGCAGCCATTGTAAGCATAGGTCCTATAGTGAAAATGACAGGGACATCCTGATCTTCCTGTTTTTGAGGAGGAGCATCTATTATTACTCTTTTCTTATCTTGAGTTGTTATAAATCTTGGTGATTGAAGAAAATAATCTTCATCTTGATAAAAATCAAGTATTTCTATATTTTCATTCTCTTCAATAGTATCTGGAGTTACTTCTCTTTTAAATAACATAAGAGTTTCTTCTTTTACTTTTAAGGTACCATTGTTATTATTAATAAGAATAAAATCCTTCATATAAATAATTGTTAAACCCATAAGGAAAATATTGTCACCATACTCTAAAATATGTGAACTTTTAATTTTTTTAGAATTAACATATACTCCATACCTGCTTTTAGAATCTTCAATTACTACATTATTATTTAATTTAAAAATTTTAGCAAATACTTCATCAAAATATCCACTTTGATATTTAATATGGTTTTTATCATCACTTCCGATATATATTTCATTAAATTCTTTTAATTCAAAAAACTCAAAAGAATTATCATAAACTTCTGTACAATATATATAAAAGAATTCTTTTTCACTGCCTATTTTTAAAAAATAAAATTTACTATATTCAAGTTCGGTTGATTCTATAGTTCCACCTGAAGTAATTATTTTTGTTTCAAAATCACTTTTAATTACCCATTCACCTTGAATAGCTTCTATATTTATTAAATTTTTTTCTTTACCATTTTTATCTATATCAGTAAGCCAGTAACTTCCTAATACTTTTTCTGGTAAAATAAATTTTTTAATTTTATTATTTCTTACTAGTTTTACTAACATAAATAGCCCTCATATTCTTTTATTCTACTATATATAGAATACTATGTTTTAAATTATAAATCAAGAAAAAAGGTATAAAAAAAGAAATCTATTTGCAGATTTCTTTGTCTTCTGTTTTTATATTTGTATTTTTATCGAGAATTGTTTTAAGCTTGTTATTTACAAATTTAATACTTGCTTCATAAATGTAACCATCTTTTATATCACAGTTAAGTGTTTTATAGCTTGCAAGACCATCTTTTATATCAATTTCACTTTGCATATATTTATCTTCTAGAACCTTTTTACCATTTTCATCTAAAATAACAAGCCTTTTTTCTTTATTATCATTACCTAGTACAATAATTAGATATTTACTTTTATATTTTATGAATTCTATTAAATCTTCTGTAATACTATCTTCTTTATAAAATTCTTTTTCATCAAGCAACAACTCATATTTTATTTTGCCTTCATTATTTTCGTAATTTATACCTAAAATTCTTGTTTCTTTATCTTGAGTTAAAGCACCTATCACTGTACTACATTTAACATTATCTTTAGAGCAAATTTCTTCAAAACTTACTCTTTCAAAATCATAATAATCTTTTTCGTTATTAGTAGTATCTACACTACTTTTTTCATCATCTTTTTCTTCAGGTTCGTCAGTACTTACATTATTTTTATTTTCTCCATAGTTACTATTATTTTCTAATTCATTCTTTGACATTGAATTTGAAAGCACCATAAAAATAATTATTGCTAACACAGACATAGTGCCAAATACAATAATTTGCATTGTTTTTTTACTCATACCCTCAATCATAATAACCTCCTATTTTACTTCGTTGTAAAGCTTTCTAATTTCTTTTATAGTAAGTGTTCTATATTCTCCTGATTTTAAATTATCTAAAGTTAAAAATGAAAGTCTTGTCCTTTTAAGTTTAGCTACTCTATAATCGAAAAACCCAAAAAGATTTTTAACTTCATGATTTCTTCCTTCTGTTAATATTATATTAACATAACTTCTATTTGTCTTCTTATCATATTTTTTCAACTTTATTTTACATGGTTTTGTTTTGCTTCCATCAAGTATTATTCCTTTTTCTAAAGCTTTAATATGTTCTTTTCTAAGAAGTCCAATTAAAACGGTGTAATATTCTTTTTCAATTTCTCTACTTGGATGCAACAGCTTATTTGAAAGTTCGCCATCATTTGTTAAAAGCAAAAGACCTGTAGTATCATAATCGAGTCTTCCTACAGGATATATTTTTTTATCAGTTTTAATTAAATTTAAAACAGTACTTCTTCCCTTATCGTCACTTGTTGAACTAATTGTTTTTTCAGGCTTATAAAGTAGATAATAGACTTTATCTTCTCTCTTCTCAACTATTTTACCATCAACTTCAATTAGTTCTTCACCAGAAACTTTAAAACCAAGTTCAGTTACTATTTCACCATTAACTTTTATTTTCTCATTAAGCAAAAGTTCTTCAATTTTTCTTCTAGAGGCAACACCACAACTGCTTAAATATTTTTGTATTCTTTCCATAACATCACGTGTTTATTATACTCATTTAT
>CAZVIQ010000018.1:0-15195 GCA_964626795.1 uncultured Muribaculaceae bacterium | reverse complement strand
ATACATTATTATATATTTGTCAAAAGAGTTTATAAGTGGTAAAATAATAAAGAAAACGAGGTTTTGATATTGAAAAAAGATTCTTTTGTAAAAGGAGCCTATATTGCAACTATCTATGTTTTTATTTCTAAAATTTTAGGTATTATTTATGTTATACCTTTTTATACTATAATTGGACAGCAAGGTGGTGCATTATATGGATATGCCTATAATATATATAGTATATTTTTAGCAATATCTACTGCAGGTATTCCCACAGCAGTTAGTAAGCTTATAAGTGAATATGATGCTAAAAATGAAGAAGAAAATAAGAACAGAGTATATGGTGAATCTCTTAAAATAATAAGTTTGATATGTGCGGTTGCATTTATATTTTTAATTATTTTTGCTCCTCAGATAGCACATTTAATAATTGGTAATGCTACTGGAGGAAACAGTATTAAAGATATTTCTCTTGTTATAAGATGTATATCTTTTGCAGTCATAATTGTACCTTTTCTAAGCGTTACAAGAGGACTTCTTCAAGGAAATAAATATATAACTCCTACTGCTAAAAGTGAATTAATTGAGCAGATTTTCAGAATAATTATACTTCTTCTTGGAAGTTATGTTGTAATAAAACTAATGGGGAAAAGTATTACTATAGGAGTTGCAGTTTCTGTTTTTGGTGCCTCCATCGGTGCCTTAGGAGCTTACTTATATCTTATATATGTTATTAAAAAGAATAAACTTTTAATTAAAATAAAAAGTAAAGATAAAAGTTCAAGTAAAGAAATAAGAAAAAAAATTATAAAATACTCAGTTCCTCTTATAATTGTAAGTGTTGTACTTTCAATATATAATTTTTCTGATATGGTTATTACACTTAGAGTGCTTACCGATATACTTAAATTTAACGCACCTGATGCTGAAAGAATAATAAGTATGTATACTACCTGGGGAGAAAAGTTCCAAAGAATAATCGCAGCGACTTCTACTGGTGTTGGAATAAGTCTTATACCTAATATAGTAAGAGCTTATGTTAAAAAAGAATATAATTCACTTGAAAATATATTATCAAAAGCAGTTGAACTCGTAATATTTACTGGACTTCCATTAACAATACTTATTTCTGTTTTTAGTACTGAAGTATGGTCAATATTTTATAGTTATGATGTAGAAGGTGCAGTTATAATAAGTTATAGTATATTTATAGGACTTTTAGCTTCATTAAGTGTTATAACTACAACAGCTCTTCAATCAATAAATAAATTTAAAGAAGTATATATTGCTCTTATAGTAGGTGTTGTTGCAAGTGCCGGATTAGATACACCTTTAATCATTCTTGCTCATAACCTTAACTTTCACCCTTGCTATGGATCTATAAGTGCATCTGTAGTTGGTTTCTCACTTACAACAGTGTTATCACTTTATTATATGAAAAAAGACTGCAGTATAAGTTATAAGAATATGTTTAAAAGACTAACAAAACTTATAATGCCTGTATTTACACTTTTAGTTAGTTCATACATATTAAAATATCTTTTAAGATTTAATAATTATGATAATAAATTTATGACTATGATTTATACTAGTATTTATTTTGGAATTCCACTTGTATTATATTTAATAGTTTCATATAAAAACAAACTTCTCTTTGATTTATTGCCAGAAGAAAAATTAAATAAGATTTTTAAGAAAAAGAAATAAATGAATAAAAAAACTCCTTTTATATCAATATAGATATGAAAGGAGTTTTAAATTTGGCAAAAAATAAAGTTGATATTACTGGTATAAGAACAAGTGATATTATTGTAATAAAAAATGCAGAAATGAGAAAACTTTTTAAAGAGTATCAAAGTGGAAATCTTGCTGCTAAAGACACACTTGTTCAAGGTAATCTAAAACTAGTACTTAAAATTTTAAGAGCATTTCAAAATAAAACTGATAATATGGATGACTTATTTCAAATAGGTTGTGTAGGCTTAATAAAAGCTATTGATAATTTTGATTTAAGTCATGAAGTAAGATTCAGTACATATGCTGTTCCAATGATTCTTGGTGAAATAAGAAGATATATAAGAGATAATAATGGAGTTAGAATCAGCAGGAGTATAAAAGAAGCTGCATATAAAATTCTTAAATATAAAGATGAATTTATTGTAGAAAACTTTAGAGAACCTAAAACAGATGAAATAGCAAAGCATTTTAATTTAAGTGAATATGAAGTGGTTACAGCTTTAATGAGTTTAACAGAACCTGTAAGTATACATGAGCCGGTTTACAACGATGGAGGAGATACAATTTATCTTTTTGATAGAATAGAGGATAAGAAAGATAATACTCCTATAGATGATTTAATCAGTTTAAGAAAAGCTTTATTAAAAATAAAAGAAAGAGAAAAAGAAATACTTGTTCAAAGGTATATTGTTGGAAAAACACAAATGGAACTTGCGAGAGATCTTAATATTTCCCAGGCACAAGTTTCAAGGCTGGAAAAAAGCGCAATCAAAACTATGAAAAGAATGATAAGTTAAAGCATACTATTTTATAGGTGGTAATGTGAGATTATCAGATTTACAAAGAAAAGATATAATAGATTTAAATACTGGAAAAAGAATCGGTAAGATTATTGATGTTGAAATTAATCCAAATGACGGTTCCATGGTGAGTCTTATAATAGAAAGAACAAAGTATTTAAAGAGTTTATTTAATAGTGAAGAAGATACTAAAATAAAATATGAACAGATAAAGAAAATGGGAGAAGATGTTATTTTAGTAGATATAACTTGAATAAACATCTTTTTTTTTGTATTATAAGTATATGAAAAAGAATATAACAAAAATAGTTTTATTAATACTGATAGTTATAAGTATTTTTTCTTTAGATTTATTTACAAAGTATTTAATAGAAGAAAATATTAGATTAGATGAAAGCGTTAAAATAATTAAAAATTTTTTTAGTCTTACCTATGTAAGAAATACAGGGGCAGCTTTCAGTATTTTTAGTGGAAAAGTTAATCTTTTGATAGTAATTTCTTTAGTTATACTTTTTTATCTAGTATATGAAATGTACTTATATTTTAAAGTACCTATTTTTCCTTATTTTATAGCTGTTTTAGTTGGTGGACTGACAGGTAATCTTTATGATAGAATTATCTATGGATATGTCAGAGATTTCTTAGATTTTAATATATTTGGATATAAATTTGCGATATTTAATATTAGTGATACATTTGTAGTATTAGGTACCTTTTTACTAATAGTGTTACTTATAACAAAAGGAGATATAAATGAAAATAACAATAAAAAAAGAACAGACAGGTAATAGACTGGATACCTTTTTAAGCAGTGAACTTAATACTTCAAGAAGTGTTGTAACAAATGCAATAAAGAATGAAAGAATACTTGTTAATAATTCAAAGGTTAAGCCTGGATATTTAACAAGAGAAAATGATGAAATTGTTTTTGAAACACTTTTAGAAGAAATAAAAATAGAAGGTGAAAACATTCCACTTAATATTTATTATGAAGATGAACATATTATTGTAGTTAATAAACCTTCCAATATGGTTGTACATCCAGCACCTGGAAATTACAAACACACTTTAGTAAATGCGCTCATTTATCATACAAAAAATAACTTAAGCAATATTGGAGATGAAATGAGAGTTGGTATTGTTCACAGAATAGATAAAGATACCAGTGGATTATTAGTTGTAGCTAAAACTAATGAAGCTCATAGAATACTTGCAGATGACTTTAAATATAGACGTATTAAAAGAAAATATATTGCACTTGTAAGTGGTACTTTTGATGTAATTAATGGAAAAATTGATGCACCAATAGGAAGAGATAAAAATGACAGAAAAAAAATGTGTGTTACACCTGATAATTCTAAAAAAAGTGTTACTAATTTTAAAGTTTTGGAAAGATTTAAGAATGCAACACTTTTAGAATTAATTTTAGAATCAGGAAGAACACACCAGATTAGAGTACATATGGCTTATATCAATCATCCTGTAATAAATGATACTGTATATGGCAAAACTATAATTAATAACTATGGACAAATGCTTCATGCAGGATACTTGGGTTTTAATCATCCTATTACAAAGGAATTAATGGAGTTTAATGCTCCTGCAGAAAATGAATTTGATAATATAGTTGAGTCATTTAGAAATTCATAATATGTACAGTTAAAGATAATATAAATGCATAAAAAGTATAAACTACATAAGGAATTAAATAATATGAAGCTTTTTTATCAATCTTTTTAGTCTCAATATACAGGAATATAGAACTTATAAAAACTATGGTAGAAATAACAAATCCTAAAAACGGACTCATAAGATAAAAGAACATAAGCGGAAAAACTTCTACAGCTAAATAATTTGTTAGTAATACATAGAAATAATCTTTATTACTAAAAATATTCGTTTTATTTATAAGTTTATAAATACTGATAGTAATTAAAATATACATAAAGAGCCATATAAAACTAAATAGTTTTCTATTTAAAGTAAAGACAGGTAATTTTAATTTTTCATAAAAGTCCGCATTATACTTAAATATAACACCACCTACGAACCATAGTAATAAAATAAATAAGAAAAGCAATATTTTTTTATAATTAAACTTTTTTATAATAATTCACCTCTTTACTAATATTATGAAAAAGTGTATTATAATATTAGTCTTTTAAGGAGTGAGGACATGGAAAATTTAAAAGTATCTAAAAAAGATGAGATTGTTATGAAGCTTTTACACTATTTTATAACAGAAGAAGATTATAGACCGATAATCTTAAGAGGGGCAACTAATGAAATTTGGCTTGAAAATTTAGATAAAAATTTAAAAATAATTAGAATAAATACTGGCTATCTTCATAATACAGAACAACTGGAAATAGATTTAAGAAAAACAAAAAGTATTATGAAAAATATTAAAAGAAAGACTTTTTCACTTAATATGAATATGCTTAATATTATAATTGATGCTGGAGAGAATGTTAATCTAGTTGAAGATAAGGATATTGAAACTGTTATGGTTAAAAAAATAGCAGATTTGAAGAAAAACAAAATAATAAATGCAATATTTCCTAATTTTCAAAAAGTTTCCGCATCAAATATAGAACCAATTAATATGATGGCACTTACAGAAGAAATAAACAAGAAGACATTAAATGAGGAGAAAAAATTAAGTAAGTTATTTGGAAACAAAAAACCTGTGGTAACTACTGCATTAATAATTATAAATGTTTTAATTTTTATGTTTGGCTTCAATAGTAATATTTTTAATTATTTGATAAATAATTTTGGAAATCATTATCTTTTATTAAAAGAAGGTGAAATATATAGATTAATAACTTCAGGATTTCTTCATGCAGATATTTTACATATATTCTTTAACATGTATGCATTATGGGCAGTAGGAAAAGAAATAGAAAAATATTACGGCAAGATTAAACTTTTAATTATATATTTTGTAAGTATGATAATAGGAAGCCTTTTTGCTGCAGTATTTACAAACGGAATGATTGTTGGTGCGAGTGGTGCTATATTTGGTTTATTTGGTAGTTTGTTATTCTTTTCTTATAACTATAGAGCAACAATAGATAATCTTCTAAAAAGTCCAATAATGTCAGTAATACTGCTTAACTTAGCAATTGGATTCATAGTTCCGAACGTAAGTATTTCTGCACATGTTGGAGGTTTAATTGGTGGATTTTTATCTTCGATGGCAGTAGGTATTGAAACTAAGAAAAGTAAATTAGATAAAATAAATTCATCAATAGTTATATTATTAACAATTATATTTTTAAGCGTTATGATTATTGCAAAATAAATGTTTTAAAAAGATTTTAAATGTGATATAATTAATTCGCATTTAATTTTGGACTGTTAGCTCAGCTGGTAGAGCAATCGACTCTTAATCGATGGGTCTAGGGTTCGAATCCCTAACGGTCCACCAAATGTCCATTATGTGAACTCTATCGTATATTTTATAGGTGGATTCGCAATAAATATAAAGATTCATAATAAGTAAATTAAGTACTTATGAATCAAAATTAATAAATAATTTAAGTTTATTACTTAAATTATTTTTATTATTTTAAAAAAAGTAAAACAGGTATGGGTATTTCTATATACTAGTATATTTCATTATTAATATATTTATCTAATTTCTGTCAGCAGAGAAGTCATATTCAAGGGTGAAAATAAGTGCTATAATGCATGTGGAAGTAATAATATGTTTGTGCACAATATAAAAGCTATTGCAGTTAATCTTATATCAGAATATGAAAAAATAACAAAAAAAATAAATCATAGTGGTGTTCAAGGAACAGTTAGAGAAGATATATTGAAATCTTATATTAAAAAAATTATTCCTGGAAAATATAGCATTTCTCAAGGAATAATCATAAATAGTGATTTTAGTTTTAGATAAATTCATGTTAAGAAAAGAAATAATAAAAAAGGCTCAAAAATCAACTTAAAATCACAATAATAATGTTCTAGTGTGCATATTGCAAATATAGTTTAGGTTTTAATATATTTATGAAAATGATATAATATTTATGAAATAATTACATCTTTATTGGTTTAATCAATAGAACAGAAGTAAGAAGCAGAACTAGTCATTTAGGTCATGTTTTTAATGATGGACCTATTGAATCAGGAGGACTTAGATATTGTATAAACAGTGCATCATTAAAATTCATACCTTTTGAAGATATGAAAAGAGAAGGATATGAAAAATACATTAAACTTATAAAATAGTTTTAATTAGAATTAAAACTCATATTTTTTAAAAAAAAGAATAACTTTTATTGTGATGAATAATGAATATACATGATCAAAATAATCCTTATCCACCAATAAAAGTGGAAAGACCAAATATTGAATATGCTAAAATATTAATACATGATTATGCCGGTACGGTAAGTGAAGATACAGCAGTGCATTTATATATGTATCAGAATTTTTTACAATACGATGAATGGGCAGAGTTTGCTGAAATAATTGAAAAAATAGCAATCGTGGAAATGAAGCATTTAGAATTGTTGGGAAGAACAATTTTGAAGTTAGGTTTAAATCCAATCTATGCAACTTTCAGTTCTGAAAATAATAATATAATTTACTGGGGAAGCGAAAATGTAGATTATACTGACAGACTAAAGCAAATGCTAAGAGCAGATATTGTCGCAGAGACTGAAGCAATTAAACAATATAAACTGCACTGGAAAATTATCGAGGATAAATATATCAGAGCATTAATTGAAAGAATACTTGAGGATGAAGAAGAACATTTAAGAATATTTGAAAAACTATATAGTATTGTAAAAAAAGAAAATAGAGATTAATTAAATACTGCTAAGCAGTATTTTTTTGAATGTTATTTTACACAGTTAAGATAATATGTTATTATAGTTATATAAAATAGTCGGAGGCATTAATGAAGAAGTATAAGGCTTTAAAAATTGTTTTAATTATATTATTAGTTTTAATAATTTTCTATTGTGGTTTTAAATCACTATTATTATATAAATATAGAGTTTATAAAAGAGTTATTGATCCTAGATATTTAGAACTTTTAAGAGAGTCTACTGACATCATAAATATAGAATTAAGAGAATACAATGAATCAACTTCAAATTTCGAAAGTTTAAGATATCCTAGTCTTGAAGAAGAATTCTTTTTAGATGAATATAATTCTAGATCCGACAGCCTGCAAAGATTTCAAAGTTATGTAATAAAAGATGAAGAAGATAATTTAAAAGCAACATTTAAAATAGGAACCATTGAATTTAATAATTATGATATTTTAACTTCAGATAATTATACAGCTATAGGTTTTAAATTCTTACCATTAGATAGGGAAGAACTACTTAAAAAGAATGAAGTAAATAATGAAATAGATTTGATGAAATATATAACAAAACATTATAAAGATAAAGTGAATATATTTTCAAATACAGATGAAATTGAATTTAATTATTTAATTAAAACATTTACTAATATATTTGTACCCGTTTCTAAAATAACTTTTATTACAGGTGATTTAAATGGATATATGTATACATTAGTAAACGATAACTACTATGAGATTCATCTGATAAATGGTAAAGAAAACTATGTAATAAGTTTTATAAATTCTATAGGTGAAAAATACTTTACACTGGATGATATAAAAGAATTTTTAAGTAATATTAATTTTAATTAAAAATTCTTTTTTTCTTTACTGTTATTTATATTTAGAATTATTCCAATATTAATCATTGATACAAGAAGGCTGCTTCCTCCATAACTTAAAAATGGTAAAGTTACACCTGTAACAGGTAATATTCCTACAACTACCATTAAATTTAAGAGTGTTTGAAAGATAAGCATGAAAGAAAAGCCAAATACAAGATATTTTGCAAATAAATCTTCTTTTTTAAAAGCAACTTTCATACAGTTGTAAAACAAAAATGCAAATAGTGAACATATAAATGCGCAGCCTAAGAAACCAAATTCTTCAGTTATTATTGAAAAAATAAAATCTGTTTGAGGTTCTGGAAGATAGAAATGTTTTTGTCTTGAGCTCATAAAACCTTGACCAAGAAGTCCTCCAGGTCCTATAGCGTATAAACTCTGTATAATTTGAAATCCAGTTCCTAATGGATCTTTCCAGGGATTTAGAAAAGAAACTATTCTTGCAATTCTGTAAGGTGCAGCCATTATTAAACCTACTATCCCTAAAAGCCCTAGTATTCCTAATCTGACAAATATGTCTAACTTTGTACCGGTAATAAAAATTAATACTACGAGACTACTTACTATTACCATACCTGTACCAAAGTCGGGTTCTAACATTATAAGACCAAAAAAAGCAAATATAACAAATAGAATCGGCCACACAAATTTCTTAGTAAATTTTTTTTCTTTATTATTTTTAGCTAAATATTTAGATGTATATATAATAAGTCCTATTTTCGAAATTTCACTAGGTTGTATCCCAAGAGGACCTATACCAAACCAGCTTCTACTACCATTTCTCATTTGTCCTATCCCTGGTATTAAAACAAGTACTAGCAATAAAAAACATATACCTAAAATAAAGTTGGCTTTCTTTTCGTAAATTTTGTAATTTATTTTTGATACGATAAACATTATTATTAATCCGATAATTAAAAAAACACTTTGGTATAGAAAATACTTGTAGGGATTATTATATTTATATTCAGCCCAAATATAACTTGAAGAAAAAATCATTACTACACCAAATATTGATAGTATTAAAACAGAAATAATTATCCTCATATTTAATTTCATAAAACTTCTCCTATTTAAAATTATTTTATAATTAAAAAAAAAGAACAAATTAAAAGTCTAAAACTTGATCTAGTTTTTTAATAACTAGAAATCCTTTATCTTCAAGTTCTAAAGAAAATCTAATACTAATGCCACCTTTATCTCTCCATTCTCTTAAATTTCCTGCATAATCATCAATTAAAATTGAATTTTTAGCATTAACCATTTGAGTTTTGGAAATATTTTTAGGAGTAGGTATAATTATAATATCTTTAATATATTTTTTGATAAATTTTATTTTTTCTTCAGCTTCTTCTAAAGTATTTACATGGGTAAGAATAAAAACATTAAATTTTTTACTTTTTATTATTTTTTTAATACATTTTACAGAATCGTTAATTATTGGTGATTTTTTAAGTAATTTATTCCAGTCCATCTTTGATAAGTAATTTTGTTTTTCTTTCTGATTGTTTATATCAATTCCAATCTTTTTCATTTTTTTATAAGGTTTTGTTAAGGTATCTACAATAACACCATCAAAATCTATATATAAGTTTCTCATTTGTTTCCTCCTTTTTTAATAATTATGATTTTATAAAAATTTAATGACAGTAACAGTTTAACTAATCAAAAAAAAAGCAAAATCATAAAATAAAATGTGGATGATAAATATGAATTGTAATAATTTAAATTGTATGCCCGTTAATTATATGTGTTTTGGATCAACTGGACCAACTCCTATATTATCTGGATTTCAAGTTCAGTTAACAACTTCAGATCCTGTAACTATCCCTGATAATGGAAATGTAATTTTTGATACGATAATCACTTCAATTTTACCAGCAATTTCTTATGATGCGACTAATGGAGTAATAACAATAAGCGATAATGGTGTATATTATATAAACTGGTGGATAGGAGTTGACGGATCAACTGTTGCACCTCAGATTTTATTTGCGATAGTAGTTTCTGACGGTCAGACTATACCTTCTGCCACTCCAATAATGAGTGATAATATGTCAGGTAATGCTTTACTAAATATTACTACCGCGCCAGTAACTTTATCATTAGTTAATCAGACAGGAAATGATGTGTTCCTTGGTGGTATCATAAAGGGAGATTTAACAATCATACATTAAATATTAAAAATATATAAAGAACATAAATATTTATGTTCTTTTCATAATATAGATAAATGTTATTTAAATCTATGTTCTATATATAGAATTTAAGGATATTTTTTAGTTTTAGAGTAAAATTTCAGATAATTATTTACAGACATTATATTATAAAACAATAATTTAACTTTACTTTAAGACATAAAGAATATAATATTATTATAAGAGGTGAAATATGAAAAAAGAAATAAATTTTTATATTTGTAAGCACTGTGGTAATGTTGTAGTTAAGTTTGAAGATTCTGGTGTACCAGTAGTATGTTGTGGAGAGGAAATGGCAGTATTAAATCCGGGAACTATAGATGCATCTTTGGAAAAACATATTCCTGTTGTTGAAACAAATGGAGAAGAAGTAAAAGTAAAAATAGGTGAAGTGCCACATCCAATGATTCCTGAACATTATATTTCGTGGATACTAATATTAACTGAAACTGGTTTTCAAATTAAATATCTTACAGTACCAAATGAAGCAGAAGCAATATTTAAAACAAATGAAAAAGTTTTAGAAGTTTATGAATATTGTAATATACATGGGCTTTGGAAAAAGGTAATTTAAAATGAAAAAAATAGTTGCGATAAGTGGAAGCTTAAGAAAAAAATCCTATAATACTTTATTATTAAAAAAGATTAAAGAACTTCTACCTGAAGATATTCAATATGAAATTCTTGATATTTCTTTTTTGCCTCTTTTTAATGAAGATTTAGAATTAAGTTTACCAAAAGAAATTATTGAATTAAAAAATAAAATAAGCGAATCAAACTTAATTATATTATCAACTCCCGAATATAACTATTCTGTAAGTGGAGTTTTAAAAAATGCATTAGACTGGTTTTCACGTGGAGATAATCCTCCATTTGAAGGTAAAAATACTTGTATATTAAGTGCATCTGTATCGAGATTTGGTGGTGCAAGAGCACAGTCCCATTTAAGACAAATATTACTAGGTCTTGGTACTGATGTATTAATTAGACCTGAAGTTTTTATTTCAGATGCATCTGAAACAATAGAAAGTGAAAGGACTTTAAATCAACTTAAAAAACTTGTTAATAAAATTCTAGAAAATATATAAAAAAAGGAAATTTATGTTTCCTTTTTATATAGTCTAAATCTATAAAGAACTTTATCTCTTAAAATACAAAACCAGGCTTCAGTATTGCGATTATATCTTCTCTTGTAATAAAATATTGGCTCAAAAGCTTCATTTGATAAATCAATCAGTTCATCAAAACTTTCTACATCTACAGTTTCCCATTTTTCATATTTTACAAAGTTAGTAACTTCTACAATTCTATCATCATATTCTTTTAATATTTTTTCAACAGTAGTGATAAATTTACTTTTATATTTATAAGTGATTTTTTTAATTAAATAGCTTCCTAATATTAAAAAGAATGAAGTTATTAAAATATATAAAATCACTTGAACAAAACTTTTTTCTTTATCAGGTTTTTCATTAAAATAAACTATTTCTTCATCAGTAAAACTATGAGATAAAGTTATATCAAATGCCTTTACTCCAAGAGGAATAGATACAGTTATAGAATGTTCATTATTTAAAGCTCTGTTTTTTTCTTTTCCACTATAATCTACAACTAGTTTTATATTTAAAGAAGCCTCAACTGGAAGATTATAGGTTGAAACAAATTCTTCTAAAATAAAATTATAACTATTAACATCTATAGAGATATCTTCTTTAATAGCTGCATCATTAGATACTTCTTTTATTTCACTTTTTTCTTTAAGTATATTTTTTTTATTTAAAACAGGATTTATAACACTTTGATTAGAGGCATTAAATAATCCAACAATACTTGCTTCTATGTAATAATTATAACTTAAGTTTGTATTTCTATCTATTGAAAATAAGTAATCATATTTTATTTTAATACTTTCAATTAAAGAAGTTACGTATGAATAATTATGACTTAGAATTTTTTCGTCTATAAAATCATTATCTTTTAAATATACTTCATAACTTGTATTATCAATAGGTTTTCCTATATATATAATATTTTTAGGATTTCCTTTAATATTTTGAATAATTACCAACACTTTAAAAATTGAAACAATACTTATTATTGCTACAGTAAATATTATAATAATAATTATATATTTATCTTTTTGTTTCATAAAGTGCCTCCTATATTTAAGTTTTTTGTTTTAAAATATTTCTAATAAAGTAGGTTGGATATCCTGCATACGGTATCTTTATACTTAAGCATCCTCTTAAATCTTCTTTTAATACTTTATTTTTATCCTCTTTTAAATTATTATCGCCTTTAGTGACAATTGCTTTGCTTTCTTTATAATTTTCTATTCTTATAACTCTATGAACTACATTATATCCTTCAGTATTAAACTCTATAATATTGTTAGTTTCAATATCTTTAAATTCACATTTTTCAATTATTAATAAATCTCCTTCTTTAATATTTGGTCTCATACTTCCACTTAATACTACAACTGGCTTTACTGGAAAGGTACCTACTGCAAATAATAATAGAAGTGTAAATACAAGAAAAGTTACAATCCAGTTTTTAGGATTAATATCTTCATTATATTTATTTACACCCCTTCTGTTAATTTGATGTCTTATTAAAAGATAAGTAAAAAAAGGTATTAAAGAATCAAATAGAGTAGGTATAACTGGATGATAGTCTGGTATAATTGGTATAATTAAAGATATAAAAAGAATCAGTATTCTATATAAAAGAGAAACTGTAAATCCTCCATTAATACATAAATAATTGCAAAACAGGTTTATAGCAAGAACTGGAACTATATAAATAATGAAAGACAATATTAAACTATTGAAGCTTGTTAGTGATTCCATAATCAATATAAAGTTTAAATCTGATAGTGCGAAAATAAACCATATTAAAGAAAAATAAAGAATCTTCTTGTTATTCACTTCATTTATTATAGTGCCTCTTATGAATTCTTTTAGTCCTACAACCATTAAAATACTGAAAAAGTTTATAATAATTCCATTGATATCTCTAGAATAAGGATTATTAGAATACCCAATAAATAAACCTGCACTGTAAAAGAAAAATATATAAATTAAAGAACTTCTTACTACTTCATAAAAAGCAACACTTTTATATTTATAGTATTTATCTTTATAAAACAGTATATATCCTACGATACTAAAAAAAATTATAATAAGAGGATGAATAATATAAGTTACTAATTCTCCTTTAAAAGAAAAAATAGTTTTATAGAAAACAATGTATAATGTAAATATAATTGTATATATTTTTGAATTATTTTTCATATTTTTACCTAGTTGACACTGAATATTCTTCAGGTATATAGTTTGCAGAAGTTGCATTAAGTTGAAGACCAAAAGTTACAGAATTTCCTATCGCGATTTCACCGTTATATGTTTCATTTTTAACTCTTAAAGTATTTCCTATAGTTTCAAATTTAGCACTCCAGCCACTTATATAAGAAGCATTGTTTAAAACAATATCAAGAGTCCAGGAGTTAATCTTTTTATCACTTTCATTTTTAACTGTTACATTATATTGAATAGTATAATTACCCCAGCTGTTACCTTTTGCAAAAGTTACAATTACTTTATCGCTAGGAACTGGATTACTCGAAGTATCAACTTCTAATTTTATCCTATTTATTTTTAAATTATTGCTGTTAGAAGACACAATAAAATTTACTTCCACTTCATAATTTGGAGTAAAGTTTGTACTACCTTTTATAACATTTAATATTTGCTGATCAAAACTGTACTCATAATCCCAGATATTAACACCTGTAATATTAGAACTAAAAGTTAAAATAACTTTAAAATTATCATATGTAATGTTACCTATATTTTTAAGCTTAAAGCGAAACTGATATTTATACTGATTTCCTTCCGTCCAACTGTTTACTGTTAAATTATTTATTTCAAGATATGGATTGCTTCCTGGATCGATTACATACCCATCATTATTATAGTTTCCCATTACTGATCCTTTAATACTAAGTGAAGTTTCAAGATATGCATATGCTGTAGAACATAACAGAAGAAATAAAAACGTTATTAAAATTACTTTGATTTTAGGCTTTCTTCTTCTCATAATTTCACAATCCCACTTTTTATTTATTATGTGTTAATAAGTAAAGTATATACATTTGCCAAAATTATCTAATTTTATTTATGAATATATAGTAAATTTAGGTTAATAATAATAGCAGTAGGAGATGAGACAAGTGGAAAAAAGGAGAAACAGGGCTTATATAATAGGACTCTTGGTTTTTGCAGTAGTTTTAGTAGGTGTATATGCATTATTAGTAGCTAACTTAAGTATAGCCGGTACTGCAACCGGTAGTGGAGATTTTAAAGTAGAATTTTCTGACTATACTTCATCAAACGAATCAAAAGCGACAGCTACACTTGATGATACAAAAACTTCACTTACTGTAGATGCAAATCTAACACATCCGGGAGATTCAGTTACAATAAACTTTACTATTAAAAATACTGGTGCTTTAAAAGCAACTGTACAAGATTTAATAATTAATGAAAACAGTACAGAAGACTTTAATATTAAAATAAACGGAATAACTAATATTAAAGGAACTGATTTAGATGTTATGGAAACAACCAGTGGATCTATTGTTATAACCTGGAATGCATCAAGTACAAATCCAGCACCAGAAAACGTTACTTTTGATGTAACAATTGACTATATTCAATCAACATAAAAAATTCTATCGTTTAGATAGTTTTTTTAAT
>CAZVIQ010000017.1:0-15398 GCA_964626795.1 uncultured Muribaculaceae bacterium | reverse complement strand
TGGTTTATATTCTCCTTTAATAGAAATATCTGCGATAAAATATGTTCCTTGTACTTCGTTCGGTGCATCTTCTTTAAGCCACGTCCATAAATTAAATATTCTTGTTTCAGACTTTTCTAAAAATAGATTTAACAATATACTTCCGTCTTCTAATTCTGTATATAATTTCACTACAGGGTCTTCTCCCTGCACTCCAAATGCAGTATAAATATATGTATCATCTGCTGGAGTATAATCTGAATATTCGTTTTCTAATGTAGGATTATCTTCTTTTTCTAATCTTATTGTTAAATCAAGTCCTAAATCACCCGTATTGCTTAATTTAAATATATATGGCACTGTTGCTAAAGCTTCTGCCTCTATTTGAGGATACATAAATATTGGTGCACCACTTCCATTTCTTCCTATTACTCTACCAATATTCGAAATAGAATTATCACAGGAAGTATCTGCACAGAATGTAAGTTCTATATCACCATACTTTATTACATTTAAATCGGTTTCCTTTATATCCATAAAATATGCATAAGTTATTAAACCAAAAAAACTTACAATTATTACAATTGATAATACAGTTATCAAAATTTCTTTTTTTATTAGTTGTAATAAATTCATATTTTCTCCATTTTTACTATATATATTTTATAACGAATTGTTCTTTTTTACAAGAAAAAAAGAACATTTACATGTTCTTAGTTTTCTATCAATTCAAAATCATATTTAAATTCAGACATATTTTCCAAACTAATATTTAAAATTTCTATATTAATAACTCTCTTATTATTATCTTTTATAATTTCTATAAGATAATAATCATATAAATCTGTATAATCATATCTCAAATTTTCAAGTTCACTTATTCCTTCATCTGTTAATATATTAATACTATCTTTTATTGTTTCTTTATTTATTTTTAATAACAGTAAATAATTTTTTTTATCGTCACTTTTAATTTCTAAACTTGTTACTATTTTTTGGTTATCTTCGTCATAAAAATTATGTAAATAATTAATATTTGCATCTGCATTTATATAATTTTCATAATATTTTGCCACTGAAGCATATGAAGTGTTTTCTAGAACTCTCCACAATGGAACTGAAACCAATACAAATAGTATAGTTAGCAAGATTTTAATTACATATCTTTCTATGTTTTCATTTATTACATTAATCATACCCAAAACCCCTTTTGAATAGTGATTATTATACCTCAAAAGAGCAAAAAAAGCAAGATTTTATTATTTTCTTGCTTAATTAGTTTCATTAATAAATAAAGCATTTTTTACTTCTGGCATCTTTTTCTTAAAACAAACTGTTTTTTGAGGTTCTATTTTTTGATTTTTACATAGTTCATAATATTTATCATCCCAGGACAGTTTATAGGAATCTTCTATATTTAATTTCAGAATCTTCAGCCATTTTACAATTATTTCTTCACTCTTATCTTTAGAACATTTACTTTCTATTTCTAATGCAATTCCAAATGGGAAACGATCAACAGCTATTTCAACTTCTGCATTTCTATAAACACTTCTATATCTTTCATAGCTTTCTATTTTTTTCATTTTAATTACTTTTTCAAGTAAATATTCAATATTTTTTATTTCATCAGGATTTATATTTACTTCGATTTCTTCTTCTTTATTTATTTCTTTCAAATCTGTTTTTTTAATTCTTCTTTTCCAGGTAATCATACAGCTTGATTTTTTCTTTCCTTTTGAAAGTCTTAGTCTGAATCGACCATCTATTTCTTTAGAATAAAAAGAATTATGATTTTCGGGATGATCATATTGAACAGTTTTTTCAAAGTATATATCTTCATATTGCAAATTTTGCTTTTCTAGAAACTTTTTGATTTTTTCTTCTTCACTTAACGAAAAATAATATCTTACTTCATATTCCATATATTTCCTACTTATCAATTATTTCAAAAGGCGGTTTTTCTTCAGAACTTTGTACAGGTTCAATTGTAACAATTTGATTTTGGTAATTATTATATTCTATTTCATTTCCAATTTCATTCTGTTCTTCTTTAGCAGGTTCAATACTTTTTATTTCTGGAATATTTATAATTTCATTTAATTCAATTTTATTCTCTTCAGGTACATTCTGAATAATTTTCTCATTATTTACTTCACTGTTATCTTTAATTTCTAAAACTGGAGTTGAGACAGGTGCATCATCAAATGGTAACACTATAATAGAAGGAGTATTATCTATTTCTTTATTTTCTTCTAAGTCAAATGATAAAATTTCAGGTTCTTTAATCTCTTCACTTGGAACTAATGTGACATGTTCTTTAATTTCTTCGTTTATTATTATTTTAGGTTCCTCTATAGGTATTTCTCGTTCTATTACTTTAGGTTCTTCTATATTTATTCCTTCGTTTGATATTATTTTAGGTTCTTCTACAGGTATTTCTTCTACAACTTTTTCTTGAGAAATATTATTATTTAATATATTTTTTTCTCTTTCCTCTGTAATTTTAGTTTTAATCAGAATAAGTTTCATTAATTTAAATAAATCAAATGATATTATAGCTAAAGCTGGAAGTAATATTACAATAAACCAACCAGTTTTTGAGGTTAGAAAAAATTGTAATCTTCCTAATTGAGGTATTTTAAAAATTACTTTACCTACAATATCACTGTCAGTAACAGGGTATCTCCATTTATCTTCTTCAATGTTGCGATCTCCTTTTGTTATATAACTTCTTTCTCCTGTTCCAGTTGTTTCTATTTTTATTATTCTATGTGTTACTGGAGTCTTGCCAAGTGTGCTGTTCTTAACTCTAAAAGAAATAATATCTTTTACTTTTAGTTTAGCTGGATTTACCTTAGCTGTAAAAACAACATCATAAACATTTATATTTGGTACCATACTGGGACTTATAATTGTATATAAAGAAAAAACAGGTTCTTTTCCTAATCTTTCATTAACTTTTGTAGAAACAACCACTACAACTAAAAATAAAATAACTATAATTAATATTGTGATTATAGCCCACGATAAGATTTTAGAAATTTTTTGAAATGTCTCAAATACCTTGCTTTTTTTATTCATAGTCCCTCTACTCTTAATTCTATATATTATATTAACAAAAAATAATATAAAGTGCAATAAAAGAGCAACAAAAAAAGCAGGTTATCCTACTTTAAATATCATAATAAGCTAAATAAGCAATTATGGTTGTGCAGCTGGCATTGAAGTAGTACCGGATGGGTTCTCATTGTTATAATATATATTTGTTCCACCGTCAACGGCAACTTGAATTAAACCAGTAAAGTTTTTACCTTGTTGTTCATCTTGACTAGCCCCTGTTTCTTTAAACTTAAATAATAAAGAATACGTATTTGTTTCTGCTTCAGCACTAGTAAATGTTCCAGTATCAATTGTTATAGTTTCGGCTGCAGCACTAATCTGGGTTTCAGATCCTTCTACTGTATTTTTTGTTAATACATAGTATAAATCTGTAATTCCAGAATTTGTATATCCTAGTGTTATTACATAATTTTGTGAAACACTTGATCCAGCAGGACGTGATACAGTAAATTCTTTAGAATCACTCCAACCAGGTAAAGCATTTGTAGCCGTTACAGTATTAGTTTCTTCAAATACTACGCTTGCTATTCTGGCCGCTGTAACAGTTATATTACTTGCTGATTCGTTACCAGCTATTGTCGCACTGAACCACGCAAAAGTAGCCCCCACTATAGCAACCAATAATGTAGCTATACCTATTACCGATAAGAAAATTGTTTGTCCCTTGTTCTCCATAGTTTACTTACCTCCTTTATATTATTAATAATATCAATAATTATTTTGTTTTGCAATACTTTTTAGCTATTTTATTTTAAATAAATTAATGATATTATTATTATGAGGTCTTTTATGAAAAATATTACAAAATTTTTTAAAAAAAATTATATTTATATATTATGTTTCGTTTTTCCAATAATAGTTTTCTTGATTTCATCAAAAATTGCTGACTTTAGACCCTTTGGAAAAAATGTTATAACCTTATATGACGGATATCATCAGTATCCTGGTTTTGCAGCTTACTTCTCTAAAGTATTAAAAGGAAGCGAATCACTTTTATATTCTTTTAAAGGAGGTTTAGGAACAAACTTTTATGCAATTGCAGTATATTATTTATTTAATCCAACTAGCTTTTTATTATTTTTATTTAAAAATGATACTTTATATATTTATTATGAGTTTTTCATTTTTTTAAAAATTGGTTTGTGTGGACTAACCTGTGCTTTTCTGCTTAATTATTTAAAATATAAGAAAAACACTATTTTTATTTTCAGTACTGCATATGCTCTTTGTGCTTATAATCTTCTTTATTTTAGTAATTTTATGTGGACTGATTCACTTGTTTTATTTCCGATTGTAATTATTTCTCTTCATAGACTAATTTACGAAAACAAAAAACTAATGTATCTTATTTTACTTTCTATTACAATAATTTCAAACTTCTATATAGGTTATATGATTTGTATTTTTTTGTTAATTTATTTTATTTATAATTACTTTTTAATAGATAAAAACAAAAGAAGAAAAGACTTAATAAAAGATTTTATAGTTTTATCTTTATGTGCTGGTTTAATAAGTGCATTTGCTTTACTACCTGTAACACTTGAACTGTTCATGGGAAAAAATGCTTTATTCCATAATAGTTATACTAATTACTTTAAATTTGATACAGATATAATTACAATGTTTTATAAATTTACTCCCGGTTCAAGTTCAAATAAAGATATATCATCTGGAACAGTTAATTTATATGTTTCGCTTTTAACTATTATATATGTTATCTTTTCATATTTTAATAAAACTTTTTCTAAAAAAGAAAAAATATTAAACAGTTTTGTATTATTATATTTTGCAATCTCTATAAGTTTTAATTTGTTTGATTATAGCTGGCAATTATTTCAAAGACCAATATGGTATCCTGTGAGATATGCCTTTATTATAGATTTATTCTTGATTTTGATTGCTTCAAAATCATTTGAAAACAGAAATGAGATTAAAATTAAGAATATTTACAAATTTTTAATTTCTTTTTTGCTAATGGGACTTATATTAGCAGGTGTTGTTCTTATATATTCTTTTAAATTTAAATTTGATAATGTTATAAAACTGATTGCATTACTTCTATCAGGGGCATTAATTTTAGAATATACAGTTGCCTTAACTAGTAAAAGTAAATTTTTAACTGCTTTTATAACAATACTTTTTATGTCAGAAATAATTTTTAATTCAATATTAAGTTTTAAAATATTGTCTGTATCTTCATCATTTGAATATGAAAAACTTATTACATCACATCATAATAGAGAAACAAGTCTTTTTAAAGAATCCGACACTTCATTTTACAGGGCCGAATTCTATAATAAGCATAGTTATAACAATGGTTTTTTCTATAATTATAATGGAATAAGCTTTTTCAGTTCTGTAAGAAATAATAATCCTATTGATTTTCTTGATAATTATACTGATGTTAAGGTATTTGATAATTGCAGTGTTAATTATGGATTTTATAATCCTATATTAAACGATCTTATTGGACTTAAATATATAGTAGGCAGTAGATATACTTTATATTATACTGTTGCTTTTAATGAAAATAATATTGTCTATGAAAATAAAAGAGCATTTAATCTCGGTTATATGGTTAATGAAGATATTTATGATGTCGTGCTTAAAGAAAAGCTTTATAATGAAAATATTGAAAATATTGTTGATGGTATGCTTGGATATAAGCTTAATTTATATGAAGATGCCTCTAAAACTCTTGAAAATCTTAAATTAACTAAACAAGGAACATATAAGCAAATAAACAAAGATGAACCCGGATATTTAGTTTATGACATTTCAAACAAACCTGGTTTTTACATTTTAGATTCAAATATGTACTTAGGAATAGATGAGTTATCTATAAATGATGAGAACGTCGATTTATCAATTTATGGTCCCTTGTTCTTAAATGAAAACGACGTTATGAAATTAAAACTACGTGTATTAAGCGAAAGAGTTCAAGAACGAACAGAAATTCATTATATTCCGTATGATAAATATTTAAACTTTGCAAATTATATTAAGCAAAATGAGATGCAAATAACAAAATTAGAAAAAGATGATTATATAGAAGCGTCAGTTGTCGCGACAACTGATAAAAATGTTTTATTTACAACGATACCTTATGATGAAGGCTGGAGTATTTATGTTGATGGAAACAAACAAAATTATAAAAGTACATTAGATAATGCTTTTATTTCTCTAAAACTTTCGCCAGGCGAACATAATATTATATTTAAATATACCCCACGTGGACTTATACTAGGAATAAAATTAAGTATAAGTGGATTACTTTTATCAATATTTTATCTAGTATACAAAAAAAAGAAGTAAGAAAAGTTACTTCATTTTTTTTATTGTGGTATTCTGCTTATAAAAATTATAATATTCATCTGGCATAAAATTGATGTATTCTTTAGTGTCATCTAATTTAAAGCCACATTTTTGAGCAAGCGCTATCGATGCTTCATTATCCCCTTTAATTCTTAGCATTATACTTTCATAACCATTTTCAAAATACTCTGCAACTAATTTATTCAAAACTGCTGTTCCAAATCCTTTATTTCTGAATTCTTCTAGAATTCCATATTGTAATTGTAAACCTCTCCCGCTTATTATTGTGGTATGGAATCCAATTATTCTTCCTATATAAAATATTAAATTAATTCTGTCATCCTCATTAAAAGTTAGATATTTCTTTTTATTGTTATTTTGTAATAATTGATATAACCATTTATGATTACTAAGCTTTTCTTCCTTAAATGTAATATAATCACTATTTATTTTCTCCATAAATTATCACCTCTTAATGATAATATTATAACATACTTGACACAGTATACCGTATTTATTATAATAAACTCAAAATTATGAGGTAATCTATGGAATTAAGTAATTCAGAAAAACAAATTTATATGTTTGCTATTGAAGTTGATGTAGATGAAAAAAAATTTCATTTAAAAGATGAGAAAAGTCAGGAAGAATTTAGAGAAGACTATAAATCTAGTTATGAAGAAAATAGAGGAACAGGTATAACAACAGTTTCAGCTAATTTGCGCTTTAATATTGATAAAAAAACTCAAACTAAAACTTTTATAAGTGATAAACTTCTCATACTTGAACCAAGAAGAAGAACATTAATTGAAGCTGATGCAATAAGTATGGCTTCAGGAAGTATTGCTGAGTTAAGAAGCCTTTTTCCGATAAAAGATTTTCCTGAAGCTAATGTAGTGCTTGCATATAGAAGTAAAGGAGATTTTAAAACTATTCCTGTTCTAACAAAAGATTTTGATGTACTTACAAATTATAACTTATTTAAAAAATATGTAGTGAGATATGGTTGGAACGATGATGAATTAATAGAAGCAATAAAAAACCAGATATGTTTTAATCGTTTTCAAGAAACGAAAGATAAAAAATTTCTTAATTATCTACGTGAAATAAAAATAAAAGCTAATAAAATTATAAATGAAAAAAGCAGATATGATTATGCTCAAATAAATGGGGATCCACTGACTTATTTATATGAGAAACAAGTAAAATATGCATTAGAGAGTTTTATAGATACTTGGTGCAAATCTCCTGAGCATTCAAAAGTCGATTATAGAAAGTTTAGAGATTTAATGTTTTTTATAATACAAAATATGCAATGTCTTAAAACGAATTACGAAAATTCAAAAAAAATTTAGGGGGAAAATAAAATGAAAAAAAGAAATATAGGAGTTTCTGCATTAGTGGAAATCAAAAATGAAAATGGTATAAAAGATTGTTCTTTTAGAAGGAATGTAGTTTGTATAACAACTTGTGAAGCTGCACTTGAACTAGAAAATAAAGTAACATTCCCAAAAGCCGATTATATTGATGAAGTATCGAAAGACTTTAGAGGATTGATAATGCTTGGTTGTGAAACTAAAAAAGATTATAGAAGATTAGCAAAAGAAAATAGGAATGATCCAGATTTATTTGAGATATATTTTTCTTTATACAAATCACTTAAAGCACTAGAAAAAAAATTAGCAAAAGAAGATCAAAAGTTTTTTATAAGTCTAATATATAAATTATTAGAGGAAAGACGTAAATACTTTGAAATGAAAAATCCTGGTTTTTCTTACTCTTTAGACTAATTTAAAAACCAGTAATTTTATAATTTTACTGGTTTATTTATTGTTTCTGTATCTTTCTTTAGGATCTAGTATTTTTTTTCTAAGTCTTAATGCATCTGGAGTAATTTCAACATACTCATCAGATTCAATAAATTCAAGTGCTTCTTCCAAAGTAAATTTTCTAGGAGGTGTAAGCACTATTGCTTCATCAGCACCAGAACTTCTTGTATTACTCATTTCTTTGTTTTTACATGGATTAACATCAAGATCATTGTCTCTGTTATGAATACCTATTATCATTCCTTTATAAACAGAAGTACCTGGTTCAACAATCATTGTACCTCTATCACCTAAATTAAATAATGAATATCCAAAAGTTACTCCATCTTCCATAGAAACTAAAACGCCGTTTTTTCTATGAGTTATTTCTCCAGCATATGGATTATATGAATGGAAACTTCTAACCATTATACCTTCGCCTTTTGTGTTGGTTATAAAACTTGTTCTATATCCAATCAGACCTCTTGTTGGTACAAGATATTCTATTCTAGTGTAATTAACTTCTGGATTAGTAATTGATAAAAGTATTCCTTTTCTTTCATTTAAATCATTTATTATTGTTCCCTGATATTCAGATGGGATATTAATTAAAACATTTTCAAATGGTTCACATTTAGTACCATCTATATCTTTAAAAATTACCTCTGGTTTAGAAACAGAAAGTTCATAACCTTCTCTTCTCATATTTTCAAGAAGTATTGATAAATGAAGTTCTCCTCTTCCCGATACTTTAAAGCCATCTACTCCACTAAGTTCTTCAACTTCCAGTCCTACATTAGTACATAATTCTTTATCAAGTCTATCTTTTATATGTCTATTAGTTAAAAACTTTCCACTTTTTCCTGCAAAAGGTGAAGAATTAACTAAGAAGTTCATTGATAAGGTGGGCTTTTCAATAATGATAGGTTCTAGAGGATCTAATACATCTTTAGTACAAACTGTATCCCCAATAGAAATATCACTTGAACCTGCAATTGTAACTATATCACCATAATATGCTACTTCTATCTCTTTTTTCTTAATTCCTTCATTTATAAATAATTTTGAAATCTTAAAACTCTCTATATCTCCATTGTTTTTAATAAGACTTACAGTTTCACCTGTTTTAATCTTGCCTTTATTTACTCTTCCTACAGCAAGCCTTCCTATAAAACTATCATATTCAAGCTGTGATATCTGTAACTGAAGGTTATCGTTTTCATTTCCTTCAAAAGGTTTAGTTGTATTTATAATTGTTTCTAAAAGAGGAGTAATGGAATCGCTTTCATCTTCAAGTTCATATTTTGCTATACCGTCTCTTGCTACACCATAAATTATCTTAAAGTCAAGTTGTTCGTTATTAGCTTGAAGATCACAGAATAAATCAAAAGTCATATCAACAACTTTATCTGCTCTTGCATCATTTTTATCTATCTTATTTATAAAAAGTATTGGCTTTAAATTATGAATTAATGCTTCTTTTAGTACAAATCTTGTTTGAGGCATTGGTCCCTCTGCAGAATCCACTACAAGTATAACTGTATCAACAGTTTTAATTACTCTTTCAATCTCACTTGAAAAATCAGCATGTCCCGGAGTGTCCACTATATTAATTTTATAATCCTTATATCTTATTGAACAGTTTTTGGCAGTAATTGTAATTCCTCTTTCTTTTTCAATAGAATTACTATCCATTATACAAACACCAACATCTTCGTTATCACGAAAAACACCATTTTGTTTTAAAAGTGCATCTACAAGTGTGCTTTTTCCAGCATCAACATGTGCTACAACTGCTATATTAATAATCTTTTCCATACTTTCACCCTCTTTTTTACGCACCTAAAGATAATACAACATTTTCTCGATTAAATCAAGAAAAATTTTTTCTTTAATCTATATATACTCATTTAAAGAAAAAAGATACTTTTATATAAAGTATCTAAAATTTATTATATATTAGAATGAATTTTGACTACTTGTTTATATAAACATCAAAAACTTTATTATATCTATAGGTAACCCTGTTACACCCCGTTCTTCTTTCTTTAGTTAAAATACCAACTTCTACCAGTTTCTTTAAGACTTTATTAGCGGAATTTATATGTATCTTTAAAGCACTTATTATTTCATTTACGCTAAAAACCGTAGTCTTTAAGATATAAGGGTAAACTTTATTAATTAAAGTTCCTCCTACTTCTTTTTTAACATATTCAAAGTCTTTTTCATATATTTCATTTATTTTTTCTATTTTATTAATATTTATATCACACATTTCAATAATACTTTTTAGAAAGAACTTTAAGAAAATTACAGGGCTTTCTTCTCTTGATTCGTTTAAAACTCTTCTATAAGTAACTTTGTTTTTATCAAATACTTCTGACATAAACAAAATTGGTTCTTCTCCTAAATATTGATTAAATTCTATTGGAAGCATCATTCTTGCTATTCTTCCATTTCCTTTTGTATAGGGATGAATTATTAAAAACTGATAATGTGCAATCCCTAATTTTATAAAAGGATCATCATTTGATTTATTTAGATAATCTATATAATTTTTCATTAATAATTTCAAATCTTTTGGTGCAGGCGCAATATAATCAATATTTTTTCCAACTAAACCTAGTTTCATTATATAAGCCTGTCCTTTTCTAAGTTTTCCAATTTCATTAGAGCTTACTCTAGTCTTTCTTAAAATTATTTTGTTCATTTTATTAAAAAAATCAATATCATATTCATTACTACTTTTAGAAAATTTATACGCATATAAAAATGATCTTCTTAAATTATCAATTAATTTTACTTTTTCTACATCTTTCATATATCCAAAATAGAACATGTCTTCTAATGACAATTTTTGAAATTCTAAATTTGATGTACAAAGAGTATCTGTAAAAAGTAATATGTCCAAGAAACGCTTATAATCAAATTTAAGTGTTTTAAGTGCATATTTATATTCTCCATACTTGAAATAAACATCTCTTAGTAAGGTCTTAATTTCTATATCTGTACTATTTTCTAACAAAAGCATAGGTGCCTTGAAAGGATTCATATCTATCACCATTATAAATATAACACAGAATTTCAAAAAAATACACATATTTTTATTTTAAAATGTGTATTTTTATAAATTACATATACTTTTTATTTATTTACATTTTCCCAAGACCAGTTAAGTACATCATCTATGTCTTTACCATATTCTCTTATATGATTTTTATGTTCTTCAAGTTTAGTCTCACAATATTTTTTAAGAACATCTTTTTTAATTCCCATTTCAGGTAAATATTTTAATGCTGAAAGAACTAAATGATATCTATCAAGCTCATTTTGTACTCTCATATCAAACGGCGTTGTAATAGTACCTTCTTCTTTATATCCGTGAACATGTAAATTTTTATTTATTCTTTTATATGTAAGCTGATGAACTAGATTTGGATAACCATGAAAAGCAAATATAATTGGCTTATCCAAAGTAAACAAATTATTATATTCTTCTTCGGTTAGCCCATGTGGATGTTCAGTAGCTGATACTAGCTTCATTAAATCAACTACATTTATATACCTAATCTTAATATTCAAGTGTTTTTTAAGTATTGAGACTGCTGCGATAGCTTCAATAGTCGGAGTGTCTCCTGCAGAAGCTATTATTATATCTGGAGTTCCATTATCATTACAAGCAAATTCCCAGGTTCCTATTCCTTTAGTGCAATGTTTTACTGCTTCATCCATTGTAAGCCATTCATTCCTTAAATGTTTTGAAGCTACGATTACATTTATATAATTCTTACTTTTAACTGTATGATCAAAACAAGAAAGTAAACAATTGGCATCGGGTGGAAGATATATTCTAGTTATACTTGGTTTTTTAGTTACAAGATGGTTTAAAAATCCCGGATCCTGATGTGTAAAACCATTATGATCTTGCTGCCAAATATGTGAAGTTAAAATATAGTTTAAAGACGCTATAGGTTTTCTCCAGTATAATTCACTACAGACTTTAAGCCATTTTGCATGCTGACTTGCCATAGAATCTATTGTTCTAATAAACGCTTCATAACTGTGAAAGAAACCATGTCTTCCTGTTAGAATATATCCTTCAAGCATTCCTTCGCATACATGTTCAGATAAAATACTGTCTATTACACAACCATCTGGAGACAAAAATTCATCTTTTTCAAAGATATGTGTGTTCCATCTTCTTTTAGTAACTTCAAAAGAACTTCCAAGTTTATTTGATAAAAACTCATCAGGACCAAAAATTTTAAAATTATTTTTATTTAAGTTCACTAGATCTCTTATATAATTTCCTAAAACTGCCATATCAGACGCAAGAGGAAATCCTCTTGTTTCAATATTCACACCATATTTTGTGAAATCAGGACAAATTAATTCCTTTAGTAAAAGTCCACCGTTAGCGTGAGGACTGCTTCCCATTCTCTTCTCTTCAGGAGGTATTAATTCTCTAAATTCAATTCTAAGTCCACCTTTTTCATCAAAAAGTTCCTCGGGCTTATAACTTCTAAGCCACTCTTCTAGTCTGGCAATATTTTCAGGATGATCTTTGTTCACTACAATTGGAACCTGATGTGCTTTAAAACTACCTTCAACTTCTTTTGGTCCTGTCCAACCTTTAGGCGATCTTAAAATTATCATTGGATATTTATATTTTAAATCTGAATTTTTTATATTTTTAATAACACTTATTACTTTTTCTAAAGTTTCTGCCATCTTCTCATGCATTATTGATGGATCGTTTCCACTTACTATAAAAGGCATATATCCCTGTGAACTGAAATACGCAGTTAGTTCTTCATCATTCATTCGTCCCATTATGGTTGGATTTGCAATTTTGTATCCATTTAAATGTAAAATTGGAAGAACCACTCCATCAGTTTTTGGATTAATAAGTTTTACTATATTCCAAGAAGCCGCCAAAGGACCAGTCTCTGCTTCACCATCTCCCACTACACAAGCCGCAATGAGATTTGGATTATCTAAAACTGCGCCATAAGCATGACTCAAACTATATCCAAGTTCTCCACCTTCGTTTATTGATCCCGGCGTTTCGGGTGCAACGTGAGAAGAGATTCCTCCGGGAAAACTAAACTGCTTGAATAGTTTTCTCATACCTTCTTCATCTTCTGTAATTTCAGGATAAAACTTAGTATAGCTTCCTTCTAAGTACACATTAGAAACTACAGCTTGTCCTCCATGACCAGGTCCGGAAATATAAATCATATCAAGGTTATATTTTTTAATTATTCTGTTTAAGTGAACATATATAAAATTCTGTCCAGGCGCAGTACCCCAGTGACCTACTACATTTGGTTTAATATCTTCTAAAGTAAGTTCCTTTCTAAGTAAAGGGTTATTTAGCAGATATAGTTGTCCTACTGACAAATAATTACAGGCTCTAAAGTATCCATCTATCCTTTTTAATTCTATTTCGTTTAAAACTTTTTCTTCCATTTTACTCTCCTAATATATTTATTATATATGATTTATCATGTTTTATAAAGAATATTTTCTAGTTAACAAAAAAGAATGCAAAGCATTCAAATTATTTATATTACTGACGCTACAAGCTCTTCATATTTACTTCCATGTGGTTCTAATATAAAGACTCTCCTGTTTTCATCTATTATTTTTATTTTTATATCCAATCTATTTTTAGGAAGTAATTCTGGTATTAAATCTGCCCATTCAATTATAGTTACTCCTCTTTTAGTAAAATAATCAACTATTCCTAAATCTTCTTTTAGTTCATTAAGTCTATATACATCCATATGAAAAAGTTTCAGCTCTGCTTCATATTCTTTAATAATATTAAAAGTAGGCGAAGTTATATTATCTTTAATTCCCATACTTCTTGCAAAAGCTTTGGTAAATAAAGTTTTACCACTTCCCAGTTCTCCTTCAAGACATATTACCATGTTCGGAAACTTTTCTGATTCAATATTTTCTGCTAATTCAATAGTTTCGTCCTCCGAATTTACTGTTATCTTGTATTCCACTTTTATCACCAATTTAATTGTATATTAAGAAAATAATTTATACAAGTACTTTTTGTTTATTTACACTTTTTTACTTTAAAGTAATTTTACTTTTTTCTATGGTCATTTATAATATCTTGAATATTTACATGGTCATAGACTATTTTAGGAGGAATGATTATGTATTTTGATGAAAGAGAGAACTATTTTACTAATATTAATGAAGATAAGAAATATTTAAGTGTTGAAAATAATGAATATATAAACAATGAAAAACATTATGATTACATGTACAATATAGAAAACTTAAATATTAATAATTTTAGAGCGAAAGGCCCTGCACTTGTTCCTGTAAAAGAAGGTTTAAACAGAGGTAATATGTTTAAAGATGAATATTCACCTTATAAAGACTATTACTATAAAGTTGTAGTTCATACAAAAAGGGATGAATTACTGCTAAAAATTCAGGAATTAAACTTTGCAGCAAAAGATTTGAATTTATATCTTGATATTTATCCAAAAGATTTAACAATGCTTGAAACATATAAGAGATATGTTGCTTTACTCAATGACTTGAAAAGAGAGTATGAAAGAAATTATGGTCCTTTATTTGCAACAGATGTTACCAGTAATTCAGAGTTTACCTGGATAAATAATCCATGGCCATGGAATAACGGGGGTGTTTATTAATGTTTAAGTATGAAAAAATGTTGGAATATCCAGTAAATATTAGAAAAAAAGACTTAAGAATGGCAAAAAATCTTGCAGCTCAACTTGGCGGTCCAGACAGTGAGCTTTCAGCTTCTATCAGATATCTTTGTCAAAGATTTTCTATGCCTGATGATAAAGGTAAAGCACTTTTAACAGATATTGGATGTGAAGAATTAGGTCATGTAGAAATGATTTCTACAATGATAAGACAGTTATTAAAAGATGCAACAATTAATGAAATTAAAGAGGCTGGACTTGATGGCTGGTATACAGAGCACAACAAAGGAATTTATCCAATGGATGCAAATGGAGTACCTTTTACAGCAGCTTATTTAGCATCTACAGGTAACCCTATAGTGGATCTACAGGAAGATCTTGCTGCTGAAGAAAAAGCTAGAGCAACTTATGAAAATCTAATGGATTTAACCAATGATGAAGATATACTTGCACCTTTAAGTTTTTTAAG
>CAZVIQ010000016.1:3699-15861 GCA_964626795.1 uncultured Muribaculaceae bacterium | reverse complement strand
ACGGGGCGCGGGCCTCAGTTTCTCTAAAATCTTGTATCACCGTTTCTGGAGGAAATGGAAGCAAAGAAAGTCCATATATTGTTGAATAAAAACAAAAGATATTTCATGTAAAAGAGATATCTTTTTTTCTTTAAATTCACATGCTATAATAAGTACGAGGAGAAATTTATGACAAATATTATAGAAGTAAAAAAACTAACTAAAAGTTATAAAACGTTAAAAGCAGTTGATAATCTTTCTTTTAATGTAAGGGAAGGTGAAATATTAGGGCTTCTAGGTCCTAATGGAAGTGGTAAATCCACTACAATAAACTGTATATTATCCTTACTTAACTATGACAGTGGAAGTATTAAGATAATGGGAAAGGAAATGACACCTGAATCTTATGATGTTAAAGAAAAAATAGGTGTAGTATTTCAAGATGTAGCAGTATTTGAAGAATTAAATGTTTATGAAAATATAAATTATTTTTGTGGACTTTATATAAAAGATAAAAAACTTAGAAAAAAATATGTTGAAGAGGCTATTGATTTTGTAGGTTTAAATGAATTTATAAAATTTAGTCCAAAGCAGTTAAGTGGAGGATTATTAAGACGTTTAAATATAGCTTGTGGAATTTCTCATAAACCCAAGATTATTTTCTTTGATGAACCAACTGTCGCAGTTGATCCCCAAAGTAGAAATAATATTTTAGAAGGCATAAAAAAACTAAATAAAGATGGAGCGACAATACTTTATACAACTCATTACATAGAAGAAGCTGAACTTTTATGTGATAATATAATTATCATCGATAAAGGACAGGTTATTGCTAGTGGAACTAAAACCGAACTAAAGAAATTAACCAGTGTTGAAGAAAAAGTAACTGTTGAAATTGAAGAACTAAAAGAAGAGCATATTGATAAAATTTCTAAACTTAAAAATGTTAAAGAAGTAAGTGTAGAAAGAAATACTCTTATTATAGTTTATCAGAAAGGCAAACATAATCTTTTAGACTTGGTAGAATTTTTAAAAGAGAATAAAATCAAATACAATACTATTTTTTCTGAGCAACCTTCACTTAATGATGTGTTTTTAGAATTAACCGGAAAAGAATTAAGGGACTGATACATATGTGGCATGTATTTAAATATAAATTTTTAATTTTGATGAAAAATAAAAGTATGATATTCTGGACTCTTATTTTTCCAATTGTTATGTCTAGTTTATTCTGGGTAGCATTTTCAAACTTAGAAGGTTCTGAACAGTTTTCTCCTGTTAAAATAGCAGTTGTGGAAAGTGAATCATTTGAAAAAAGTGAAGGATTTAAAACTTTAATCAGTGAACTTTCAAAAGAAGGTGAAAACAAAGTATTTGATACACAGTATGTAACTTCTAAAGAAGCAAAAGAATTAATGGAAAAGGATAAAGTAGCTGGTTATATAACTGTTGATGATGAAATACTTATTTATGTTAAAAACAAAGGAATAGAACAGACAATTATTAAAAGTATAGTAGATAATTATTATCAGATTTCAAGTGTAGTAGGAAATATTATTTTATTAAAACCAGAAAAGCTTAATGAAGGTGTATTAGATAATATTAAATCAAATAAAGATTATACATTCAGTAGTTTTGGAAATGATAGTGATACAACTATAGTTTATTATTTTACTTTAATTGGTATGGTTTGTTTATATGGAAGTATGTTTGGAATTAATGCAATTAATGAAACAGAATCAAATCTAAGTAAAAGAGCAGCCAGAACTTCTGTAGCGCCTACCAGTAAAATTAAAGTATTGCTTATCTCTTTAACTGTATCTTTTCTTGTGCAGTATTCAGAAATGTTGATACTTCTTGGATATTTAAATTATATTTTAAAAATTAATATGAGTGGTCAGCTTATTCCGATTCTTATATTAGCATTTATGGGAAGTTTGGCGGGAATAACTTTAGGAGTAGTGATAGGAGTATCAAACAAGAAAAGTGAGAACACAAAAATTGGCATTATGATAGCCGTTACTATGGCATTATCTTTTCTTTCTGGACTTATGATTCAGAATATAAGATATATAATAAATGAAAAAGCACCTATAATTTCAAAAATTAATCCTGTTAATATGATAACAGATGGATTCTATTCTATTTATTATTATGATAATTTAGACAGGTATTTCTATAATATTATAAGTCTTGTTATATTCTCTTTTATAATGATACTTATCTCATACTTCTTTTTAAGGAGGAAAAAATATGACAGTATTTAAAAATTATCTAAAGATAGCAAAAGTTTATATCCCAGTAATTATTATTTACACTTTTATGTTTACTACAATGGCTATTATATTCTCTTTAACTGGTAATGAAACAGTAGACTTTGAAGAAACAAAACCAAATATTACTATAATTAATAAAGATGAAAACACTCCTTTTGTAAATGAATTGAAAAATAATTTATCAAATAAACTTACACTTGTTAAAATAGAAAATAATGATGAAAAAATTAAAGATGCACTTTTTTATAGACAAACTAATGTGGTTTTTATATTGCCAGAAAACTTTACTGAGGATTTTATGAATGACGAGCTTCCTAAAGTAGAAATAATGGATGTACCTGGTTCATATTATTCAAATTATGCAGTTATGATTTTAAATCGCTTCTTAAATATTTCAGATACATATGTTAAAACCGGAATGAATGAAGAAACTATTGTAAAGAATATACAAAAAGATTTTGAAAAAGAAACAAAAGTAATACTTGAAAATGCTAAAGAAAAAACAATGCTTTCACGTATGAATTTCTTTTATAATTTTTCAAATTATACAATTCTTGCTTTATGTGTAATGGTAGTAGGAATGATTATGATGTCATTTACTGAAAATAATATAAAGAAAAGAAATATGGTAAGTGGAACTACTTATCAAAAAATAAATATTTCAATTTTCTGGGGCAACTTTATGATAATGACAATTATATGGCTTCTTTTTGTTACTATAAGTGGAATTTTATATGGCAGTATTATATTTACCGCAGCAGGACTTCTTATAATATTAAATTCCTTCTTGTTTTCTATATCAGCTCTTTCAATTGGATTTTTTGTAGGTTCTCTGCTTAGAAGTAGAGAAGCAATGAATGGAATAGTTAATGTTTTAGCAATAGGTTCAAGCTTTTTGTCAGGAGCATTTGTCCCTCAGGAATATTTAGGAAAAACAGTACTTTCAATATCAAAATTTTTTCCTTCCTACTGGTTTATAACAAATAATAATTATATTGCAAATTTATCGAAATTCAATTTAGAAAATTTAACACCAGTAGCTATAAATATGTTAATGCTTGTATTTTTCACCTTACTGTTTATTATAATTCACAGAATTATTATAAAATACAAATTAAATAAAGGAATATAAAAATATGCAGCAATATTTTGGAATAAAAAAAGAAAAAAATGTTATTGTTTTAAATGATGAAGATACTAATCATATTAAAAATGTTATGAGGATGAAAGCAAGTGACGAAATACTTGTAGTGTTTAATAAAAAAAGGTATTTAGGTAAATTGAATGAGGATTTTAAATCTGTACGTATAATTAATAAAGAAGAAAGTAAAAATAAAAATAATGAAATAATATTTTATGTTCCGATAGTTCAAGAAGATAAAATGAATTTGGTACTTCAAAAAGGTACTGAACTTGGCGTGACTAGATTTATTCCAGTAGAATATGAACACTGTAAATTTAAAATTAAAAGTGATCAGAAAGCAAAGAAAATACTGAGATGGAACAAAATAATTAAAAGCGCCTGTGAGCAAAGTCATAGACTTGATATTCCTAAACTTGAAAATATTATAACCACAAAAGAGATAGTAAAAGGCGAAGGTGTAAATATAATGTGTTCACTTGACAAAACAGATGTAAAGCCTGTTAAACAAGTATTAACTACAAATAACGTATATGATACAATAAATGTGTTATACGGACCAGAAGGTGGATTTGCAAAAAGAGAAGAAGATTTTTTTGAATCTTTAGGCTATACAAAGACATCTTTAGGTGATACTATACTTAGAACAGAAACAGTTATTATATATGTTTCCAGTATAATATTGTATTTGAAAAGTGGTGAATAAAATGAATACAAAGAATTTAAATGAATTTATAGATATATTTTTTACCAATGAATTAATATTTGTAATTCTTGTGATTTTAGCTATGGTTTTAGTAGTGCTTTTAATTTATTTAGTAAAAGCACAGAGAACTGAACAAATAAAATTTATGAACGAGAAAACCAAAGATATTGTTATACCTTCTATAAAATCAGAAGAAACAGAAGTAAAAGAAGAACTAGATGCTGTAGATTTATTTAATTCTTTAATGCCTTCAAACGATGAAGAAAATGCAATTATAAGTGCAGATGAACTTATAAAAGCAAGTCAAAATCTATCTGATACAATGCAAATGGATACAAGTGAAATTATAAATATGTATGAAGAGGAACAGGAAAAGAAAGCAATCATAAGTTATGAGGAATTGCTTAAGAATGCTGCAAGTCTTAATATTAAATATGAAGAACCTCATCAAAAAGAAGAAACAGAACCTGTAATTAAAAAAATTGAGATTAACAATGAAGATAATTTTGTTAAAACAGAAGTTCAAAGTACAAATAAAGTACTTGATTATGTTGAAGAAGAAGAATTTTTAAAAGTACTTAAGAAATTTAGAATGGATCTTGAGACATGAAATCTGTAACTATTAAAACTTTAGGTTGTAAAGTTAATTCTTATGAAAGTGAATTTGTAAGAAATCTTTTTTTGAAAAAAGGATATAAAATTACAGAAGAAAATGCAGATATTTATATCATAAATACATGTACTGTAACTAATGAATCAGATAAAAAAAGTAAAAGAATAATAAATAGTTTAAAAAGAAATAATGAAGATTCTATTGTCGTGGCAATGGGATGTTTTTGTCAGTACCAAAAAGATTATATTAAAAAGCAAATAAATGCAGATATAATTATTGGAAACAAAGATAAAAGTAATATAGTAACTCTTGTTGAAGAATATATAGAAGATAGATCTAAAAAAGAGATCTTCTATAATATGGGCTGTCAGGAATTTGAAGACATGGAAATTGATAAGTTTGAAACAAAAACCAGAGCATTTGTAAAAATAGAAGATGGATGTAATAATTTTTGTTCATATTGTATTATTCCATATGTAAGAGGAAGAGTAAGAAGTAAAGATAAATCAAAAGCAGTTTCTGAAATTAACACTTTAGTTAAAAGTGGCCATAAAGAAATAGTATTAACTGGTATACATACCGGTCAGTATAGAGATAAAGAATTTAATCTTGCAGATTTAATTAAAGAAATAAGTAATATTGATGGACTAGAGAGAATAAGACTTTCTTCAATAGAAGTTGTAGAAATAACAGATGATATAATATCTGAATTTAAAAATAATAAAAAGTTTGCTTTGCATTTTCATATTCCTCTTCAAAGTGGATGTGATAAAACTTTAAAAGCTATGAATAGAAGATATGATACTAAATATTTTGAAGATAAGATTAATGAGTTAAGAAGTATAAATAAAGATGTGAGTATATCGACAGATGTAATTGTAGGCTTTCCTGGAGAAACGGAAGAGGATTTTAAAGAAAGTTATGAATTCTGTAAAAAAATGAAATTCAGTAAAATACATGTATTTCCATATTCAGATAGAGAAGGAACTGCAGCGTCAAAAATGACTAATAAAATTGATGGTATGATAAAAAAATCAAGAAGCAGAATACTTATTAATCTTTCAAATAATCTTGAAGAAGAATACAATAGTAGCTTTATTGGAAAACATCTAGACATTTTATTTGAAGAAGAAAAAAATAAATATTTTATTGGTCATGCTTCCAATTATGTTAAAATAAGAGTGAAGGGAAATTATAAACTTCATGAAATATATAATATAAAAATCGAAAAAGAAATGTTAATAAACAATAATCTATAGGAGGAATAATGAAAGTATCGGTATCTTTTTTAACAAGTAAATATAATCCAAGAGATATAATTAAAAAGGCGAATAATACAGATTGTGATTATTTACATGTAGATATAATGGATGGAAAATTTGTAGAGAATAAATCTTTTACATTTGGTGAAGTAAAAAACCTTATGAGCAATTCCAGTAAAAAACTAGATGTACATTTAATGGTTAAAGATCCTGTTAAATATATTGAAGAGTATGCGCTTTTAAATACTGAATATTTAACTTTTCATTATGAAACTAACAAAAATGTAGAAGAGCTAATTGAAAAGATTAAAGAATATGGATTGAAAGTAGGAATAAGTATTAAACCAGATACAAATATAACAGAAATAATACCTTTTTTAGATAAACTTGATTTAGTTTTAATTATGAGTGTTGAACCCGGAAAAAGTGGACAAGTATTTAAAGAAAGTATTCTTTATAAAATAGAGGCTTTAAGAAAAATAATAGATAATAGAGATTTAAAAACTATAATTAATGTAGATGGTGGAATAAATGAGGAAACATCAAAACTAGTTTGTGAAAAAGGTGCTGATATGGTAGTGAGTGCTAGTTTTTTACACGAAGGAGATATGCAGGAAAAAATAAATTTCATAAGATAACAAAAAACATTAACATTGAAGAACACACGAACGTATGTTATTATATAGTTGGTGATAAAGATGGAGAGAATTATTTTACATGTTGATGTTAATAATGCTTTTTTATCATGGACTGCAGTTGAAATGCTTAATAATGATGCTAAAAAAGACATAAGAGAAGAAGTATCAATAATAGGTGGAAACGAAGCTGAAAGAAGAGGAGTTGTACTGGCTAAGAGTACTCCAGCTAAAAGTTTTGGAATTAAAACTGGAGAATCTATCTATTCTGCTAAAACTAAATATAAAAATATAAAAATATATCCACCTGATCATAAACTTTATAAAGAATATTCGGATAAATTATATAATTATTTATCTAAATATTCACCTTTAATTGAAAGATATTCAATAGATGAGTGTTTTATAGATTATACAGGTTGTGAAAAATTATTTGGTGATCCTATAAAACTTGCATATAAAATAAAAGAAGAGGTAAAAGAAAAATTTTTGTTTACAGTAAATGTAGGAATAGGTAATAATAAATTGTGTGCTAAGATGGCATCTGATTTTACAAAACCAGATAAAGTACATACTTTATTTATGTCTGAAATAAAAGACAAATTATGGTCACTTGATGTATCTGAGTTATTTATGATTGGAAGAAAAACTACTGAAAGACTTAAGAGTATGAATATAAATACAATAGGTGATTTAGCAAACTATGATTTAAATAAATTAATTAAAGTATTTAAAAATCAAGCATACTCTATGATAGAGTCAGCTAATGGAATAGATAATTCTTCTGTAGAAACCGAAAGTGAACCTAAAAGTATTTCATCTTCTACAGTTTTACCATATGATTACAAAATACTGGAAGATATAAAAAAAGTAATGAAAGAATTATCTTTAGATGTAGGAACCAGATTACGTAAAAATAAATTTTACGCTACTACAATAAGTGTGAGTATTAAATATAGTGATTTTAGTCATTACAGCAAACAAAACAAATTCTCAAAAGGAATAAATTCTGATATTGAATTATATAATGAAAGTATAAAACTTTTTGAACAACTCTGGAATAGAACACCTATAAGACATATAGCTGTCGCGGTTAGAGATTTTTCAAATATAAACAATATACAATTATCTTTTGAAGAATCAGAAGAAGATATAAAAGAAAACAAAATACTTCAGGATACAATTGATAATATAAGAAATAAGTATGGAACTAAAAGCATGTTATATGGTGATATGTTAAATAAAAACAAATAAGTACTTGTATAGTTTCAAAATTAAATTATAATATATTTAGAGGTGAATTTATGTATAAAGACAGAAAATGCAAATTATCTAATAACAAACAACTTACTTATTTTTGGGATAATATTAAGAGAAAGCATGAAGCTATTCAATTTGGAAATCTCGGATATTTAAGACCAAAAGATGAATATGATGTGCTTAGTAAGCATTTTTCTCCTGATGAACATGTTAAAACATACCATACATAGATATAGCATCTTTAAATAACTGTTGTTATATTAATGAAAACAAGTTATAATATTCCCCAAAAAGAAAGAAGGAATATTAAAACGAAAATAAATCCTTATTCACATCAGAAAAAAGATACTGTGGATTATTCACTACTTTTACTTTACAAAGAAGTGCTAGATTCAAAAGTTTAGCAGAGAAAACCTTGTGATAAAGCTTTAGTGGCTGAAAAATTAGCTGAATTAGTAGATGGCGCTTTAGATTCTACAATGATTTTAAAATAAATATTAAAAAATACTTGATATGTTGCATATAATATGTTATATTATTTTTAGCAAACACAAAAGTGTTTTTTTTATGGAGGATTAAATGAAGAAGATATTAAATTTCTTTCATGGAGTTAAAAAAGAAGTAAAAAGAAGTCACTGGCCTACAGGAAAAGAACTTGTTAAGTATTCTGTTATAACAATAGTTATGATACTATTCTTTGGAGTTTTCTTTTATGGTCTTGATGTCATATTTGCTTTTTTGAAAGGATTAGTTAGCTAATGGAAAACGAAAAATTATGGTATGTTGTTAATGCTTATTCAGGGCATGAAGACAAAGTAAAAGAAAATCTTGAAATGCGTACTGAAAGTATGGGAATGGAAAACAACATTTTTAGAGTAATTATTCCAGAACAGACTGAAGTAGAAATTAAAGATGGTCAGAAAAAAGAAAAAGTTAGAAAGATGTTTCCGGGTTATGTACTTATAGAAATGATTATGAGTGATGAAGCGTGGTATGTTGTGCGTAATACTCCTGGAGTAACAGGATTTATCGGATCATCAGGTAAAGGAGCAAAACCTATACCTTTATCACCAGATGAAGTTGCTAAAGTTTTACAGCTTGATAATGGAATTAATAAAGAAATTGATACTGATATAGAAGTAGGAGATTCAATAACAATCACAGATGGTCCATTTAAAGGAATGTATGGTAAAGTTGAAACTATGGATAAAGAAAATCAAAAACTAACAGTACTTATTGATTTATTTGGACAGGAAACTCCTGTTGAAGTAGAAATGCTTCAGATATCTAGAGTGTAATTTATTGCTTAATAATCTATTAAATGCTATGATAAATGCAAAGGATGGTTTATATGGAAAAATCAAATGAATATTATGGAAAAATTAACAGTACACCTGATTTAACAGAGGTTCCAACACCAGAAGAATTTAAATCTATAGAATTTCGGAATAATAATGTTAAACAGGAAGTTCCTGCAGTAGAAGTATCAAAAATACCTTTAAAAATAGCATTATCAGAATTAATTGAATATAATTCATTAGCAATGCGAATTGTTCCAATTCAAGGGCATCAAGTTCAAACAATATTATATGATTATGTAGTGAGAGAAATTCAAATACTAATTGAATCGGGGCAAACTTTTATAGATTATGAAACGTTTAAAGGTTTAAGAAATCATTTATTACAAAATGCAAATAATGAACTAAGTGGAAGACAAATGTAGAAAGGAATAGTAAACAATTATTCTTTTTAAAATATTTAAATTATAAAATACTGAAACAACAGAAATTATATAAAAATCTTGAAAAATGATATATTATGTGATAATATCTTAAGCGTGGTTATATATTTATATATAATTAATTAGTGGGAGAAGGATTATCGTTGGAACCACTCGCGAAAAAAATAAACTAATAGGAGGTGTTTTCGTGGCAAAACAAGTAACAAAAATAGTAAGAATTCAGATAGAAGCAGGAAAAGCTACACCAGCTCCACCAGTTGGAACTGTTTTAGGACCTGCAGGTATTAATTTACAGGAGTTTTGTACAAGATATAATGATGCAACTAGAGAAAGAATGGGAGATATAATCCCAGTTGAAATTTCAATATATGAAGACAGAACATTTGATTTTATACTTAAGACTCCACCAACAGCAAGCTTAATTATGAAGGCAGCAAATGTTAAAAAAGGAAGCGTTAAGGGAGCTAATGAAGTAATTGCAACTATAACTAAGGATGAGCTTAGAAAAATAGCAGAAATCAAAATGCCGGATTTAAATGCATATGATATAGAAGCTGCTATGAATATTGTAGCAGGAACTGCTAGAAATATGGGAATTGCAATTAAAGGTCTTAATGATGCTGAACTTGCTGAACAAGCTAAAGAAGCTCAGGAAGCTGAAGCAAAAGCTGCTGAATTAGAAGCTGAATTTGCTGAGATGGAAGAAGCTGCAAAAGCTGAAGTAAATGTTGAAGTTGAAACAACTGAACAAGATGATGAAGAAGATAAAGAAAACGAATAATAAAGTCGAGTAAAAAATAATCCGAAAAATTACCACAAAAAGGAGGAAAATGTATGAAAGCACATGGAAAGAAATATGTGGAAGCTTCAGGAAAAGTGGATAATACTAAAAGTTATACACCGGCAGAAGCGATAAAAACTTTAAAAGAACTTGGAACAAGAAAATTTGATGAAACTGTAGAAGTTGTAGTAAGATTAAACATAGACGCTAAGAAAACTGATATGAATATTAGAAGTAGCTTAGTTCTACCAAATGGAACTGGTAAAAATAAAAAAGTATTAGTAATAACTAAAAATAGTGCAGAAGAAGCTACAAAAGCTGGAGCAGACTATGTTGGCGAAATGGATATGATCGAAAAAATTGAAAAAGAAAATTGGTTTGATTTTGATTTAATCGTCGCTACACCTGAAATGATGCCTGCATTAGGAAAAATTGGTAAAATCTTAGGACCTAAAGGTCTTATGCCAAATCCTAAGTTAGGAACAGTTACTACTAATGTTAAACTTGCAGTAGAAAACATCAAAAAAGGTCAAATTGAATTTAAAAATGATACTTATGGAAACGTTCATGCAATACTTGGTAAACTTTCTTTCAAAGAGTTAGCTCTTGAAGAAAACTTAAAAGCATTTATTTCAGAAATAAATAAGTTAAAACCAAGTGGTGTTAAAGGAACATATATTAAAAACATAAGCATATCATCTACTATGAGTCCTGGACTTAAAATAGATAGAAATTCATTAGATAAATAAATTAATAAATTTAATTTACAAAAATAAAAAAGTATAGTATAATACTTAATGACGAAAAGAAGTACCATAGACAGTAGGTGTGAAGTAAATCCTACCGAGGAACTTATAATATAATTATAAGCTTTCCTATGGGAAAGCTTTTTAAATAGTTAGGAGGAAATATGGCAAGCGAAAAAATTCTTGAGTCTAAGAAATCAGTAGTTGAAGAAATCAAGGGTAAGCTTAAGAGTAATAAAACATTTTTACTTTTAAATTATCAAGGATTGACTGTTGATGAGCTTAGTACACTAAGAAGAGATCTTAGAAATCAAAACTCTGATATAAAAGTCTATAAAAATACACTTATGGATTTAGCTCTGAAAGATGAAAAAATTTCATTGAGTGAATATATGTCAGGACCAAATGCTTATTTATTCTCTGAAGATATTATAGAACCAATAAAGATTGTTAGTGAGTTTCAAAAGAAACATCCTGCACTTGAGATAAGAGCTGGACAAATCGATGGAGAAATAGTTGGACTTGATGTAATAAATACATATGCAACTATTCCAAGTATGGAAGGACTACTTACAATGTTTGCTGGAGGATTAATAGAACACGTGAGAAATTTAAGTATAGCATGTGACTTATATGCTAAAAAGTTAGAAAGTGAAGGAGGAAATTAAAATGGCAAAAATAACAAACAAAGAAATAATCGAAAGTTTAAAAGAAATGACTATTCTTGAAGTTAAAGAATTAGTTGATATGATGAAAGAAGAATTTGGTGTAGATCCAAGTGCAGTAGCAGTAGCAGCAGCTCCAGTAGCAGCACAGGAAGAAGAAGGATCAAGTACTAAAACTGTAGTTCTTACAGCAGCAGGAGGTCAAAAGTTACAAGTTATTAAAATAATAAGAGATGTAACTGGTCTTGGACTTAAAGAAGCAAAAGATCTAGCAGATGCTGGTGGAAATATTAAAGAGAATATTTCAAATGATGAAGCTAACGAATTAAAAGCTAAACTTGAAGAAGTTGGCGCAAC
>CAZVIQ010000016.1:0-3599 GCA_964626795.1 uncultured Muribaculaceae bacterium | reverse complement strand
ATGACAACTGTACCAGAGTATGAAGAGCTAGGTAAAGCATATACAAAGAAATAAATAAAATAAAGAGGGTTGATTAAATGGAACACTATTTTACTAACAATACAGATTTAAAAAGTGAAATTAAAGAAATTAAATATGAAATTTTAAATAATGAATTTGTATTTTTTAGTGATAATGGTGTTTTTTCAAAAAATAAAATAGATTACGGAAGTGAACTATTAATAAAAACTTATTTAAATAAAAATACAGTAAATAAAAAAATACTTGATGTAGGATGTGGATATGGAACTATTGGCATTATATTATCAAAACTAACTGATAGTGAAGTTCACATGATTGATATAAACAGTAGAAGCATACATCTTACAAATATGAATATAAAAAATAATAAAATAAATGGTAAATCTTTTATAAGCGATGCTTACGAAAATATTAATGAAAAATATGATGTTATAATTACAAACCCACCTATAAGAGCAGGGAATATTAAAATTCTTCAAATATTAAGAGAGGCTCAAAAATATCTTAATAAAAATGGGGAACTTTGGTTTGTAATTCGTAAAAATCAGGGAGCTTTAACAATAATGAAAAAAATCTCTGATATTTATAAAGTGGAAATAATTGAAAAAACAAAAGGATACCTGATATTTAAAGCAATTAGTAGCTTGACAATTTGATTAATATAATATAAAATTATATATTGCGTACATTTATTTATTATTTTATAATTTGTATTCTTTAAAAATTTTAGGAATTGGGGTGAAATAGTGGCTTACAAAGTACAGAAATTTGGAGACCATAGAGAAAGAAGAAATTTCTCAAGAGCGCATAATGTTATGCAGCTTAGCAATCTATTAGAGATTCAAAAAGATTCTTATGATAGGTTTTTAAAGGAAGGAATTAAAGAGGTATTTGAAGATATTTTCCCAGTGGAAAGTTTTTCAGGTTCTTTATCTTTAGAGTTTGGTGAATATTCTTTTGACGAGCCTAGATATACTGTTAAGGAAAGCAGAGAAAGAAGAGTTACTTATGCTTCTCCACTTAAAGTAGAGGCAAGACTTTTCATAAACGAAACCGGTGAGGTTAAAGAGCAGGAAGTTTATTTGGGTGATATTCCTCTTATGACTGATACAGGATCATTCATAATAAATGGAGTTGAAAGAGTAATAAATTCACAGTTAGTTCGTTCTCCAAGTATTTATTTCAAAAAAGAAATAGATAAAAATGGAAGAAATATCATTACCAGTGAAGTTATTCCAAATAAAGGAACATGGCTTGAATATGAGCTTGATGCCAGAGGAATATTTTATGTAAGAATAGATAGGACTAGAAAAGTAACTATAACTACATTTTTAAGAGCTTTAGGTTTGTCTTCAAATGATGAAATTTTAAGTGTGTTTGGTGAAGAAGAGTATATGTTAAATACTCTTGAAAAAGATTCTACTAAGAATACAGATGAAGCATTAATTGAAATATATGAAAAATTAAGACCTGGAGAACCAGCTACACTTGATTCATCTAAGAACCAGTTAATAACTAGATTTTTTGATAAATTCAGATATGATTTAGCTAAAGTAGGACGTTATAAATTTAATAAAAAACTTAATGTATTAGACAGACTTTTAAATCAGAAACTTGCACAGGATATTAAAGATGGTAAAATAGTTGTTGTTAAAAAAGGTACTGTTATAACTAAAGAAATACTTGAAAACATAAGACCACTATTTAATAATGGATATGCTGTTAAAGAAGTTAAAATAAATGAAGAACTTGATTCATATAATAAGATTCAGGAAGTTTTAGTATATGCAAATGATGGAAGCGATAAGGTAATTAAAATTATTGGTAACGATCAAACAATCGATACTAAAAGACTTACTACTTCTGATATCTATGCATCTGTATCATATTATATTAATCTACATTATGGTATTGGAAACTATGATGAAATAGATCACTTAGGAAATAGACGTGTAAGACAGGGTGGAGAATTAATTCAAAATCAGTTTAGAATTGGTGTTGCACGTATGGAAAGAGTTATAAGAGAGAGAATGAGTACTCAGGAACTTGATACTGTAACTCCAAAAAGTTTAATAAATATTAGACCTGTAACCGCAGCTTTAAAGGAATTCTTTGGAAGCAGTCAGCTTTCAAAATTTATGGATCAGATAAATCCGGTTGCAGAACTTAATGATAAAAGAAGACTAAGTGCCCTAGGGCCTGGTGGACTTTCTCGTGACAGAGCGGGTATGGAAGTTCGTGACGTTAATGCTTCACACTATGGAAGAATATGTCCGATAGAAACACCAGAAGGACAAAATATTGGTCTTATTACATCGCTTGCAAGTTATGCAAAAGTTAACGAATATGGATTTATTATGACACCTTATAGAAAAGTTACAAATAGTGTTGTTAGTAAAGAAATACTTTATATGACTGCAGATGAAGAAGAAGACTACTATATAAGTCAGGCTACAATAAATGTTAATTCAAAAAGCGAAATAACAGATGAAGAAGTACCTGCAAGATTTAGAGGAGAAAACGTAATCGTTTCTAAAGATAAAGTAAACTATATAGATGTAAGTCCATCTCAAATAGTTTCAGTTACAACAAGTATGATACCATTCTTGGAACATGATGATGCAAACCGTGCACTTATGGGTGCAAATATGCAAAGACAAGCAGTACCACTTATGATAACAGAAGCTCCTTTGGTAGGAACAGGTGTTGAATATATGGCTGCAAAAGATTCTGGAATGGCAGTAATTGCTAAAGAAGATGGCGTTGTAGAATATGCAGACTCTAAGAAGATAGTAGTTAAAGAAATGAATGGAAATAAAATTAATTATGAATTAATTAGTTTCCAGAGAAGTAATGCAGAAACTTGTTATAATCAAAAACCTATAGTTAAAAAGGGAGATAGTGTAACCAAAGGAATGGTTATTGCTGATGGACCATCTATAGATAAAGGAGAGCTTGCTTTAGGTAAGAACGTTGTTGTAGCGTTCATGACATATAATGGTTATAACTATGAAGATGCAGTTATTCTAAATGAAAGAATAGTAAAAGATGATGTTTATACATCTATACATATAGAAGATTATTCAGTTGAATGCCGTGATACTAAACTTGGACCTGAAGAATTTACAAGAGATATTCCAAATGTTAGTGAAGAAGCAAGAAAAAATCTTGATGAAGGCGGTATCATAAGAATAGGAACAGAAGTTAAAGAAAACGATATACTAGTTGGTAAAGTAACTCCTAAGGGAATGCAGGAACTTACTAGTGAAGAAAAACTTCTACATGCAATATTTGGTGAGAAAACTCGTGAGGTAAGAGATACTTCACTAAGAGTGGCACATGGATGTTCAGGTATAGTTCACGATGTACAGGTATTTACTAAAGATAATTGTGATGAACTACCTGCCGGTGTTTCAAAAATAATAAGAGTATATATAATAAAGAAAAGAAAAATACAAGTTGGAGATAAAATGGCTGGAAGACATGGTAATAAAGGTGTTGTATCATTAATATTACCTGAAGAAGATATGCCATATCTACCAGATGGTACACCAGTTGATATAATGCTTAACCCATTA
>CAZVIQ010000015.1:0-16486 GCA_964626795.1 uncultured Muribaculaceae bacterium | reverse complement strand
TTTATATTATTTTCAGTTAAAAACAATTTATAGACATAGTTATTTATTAAGTGTATACTTGTATATAAAAAAAAGGATATTAAATGATAAAGTATAATAAAAAACTATTATTATCTGGAATATTATTTGTCATTACAATAATATTAATGATACTAGGTTTTACTTATGCTTTTTTTAGTACAACTATTTTTGGCAATCAAAACGCTAAGCAAACTGTAATAACTACAGCAGATTTAAAATTGGTTTTTATAGATACTCAAATGTTAAGTACTGCCAATATGTTACCAGGACAAACAATTTCTAAAACTTTCACAGTAGAAAATACAGGAACTAATGTAGTAGATTATGAAATAAATGTGGTAGATGTAATTAATGAATTTACAAATAATGAATTAGTTTATAGCATCACTAGTACAAATAACGGAGGCACTATTGAAGAAGCTCTAGTACCGACTACAAATTCTTTACTGATGATATCCACAATTGAACCAAATGTTGTTCAAGAATTTACAATTACACTTAAATTTAAAGAAACAGGAGAAAATCAAAATATCAATCAAGGGGCTGTTTTTAATGGAAAATTACAAATAAATTCAATTGTTAATAATATAATTGATACTGCTATGTATAGCTGGGATACTGTTTATTTAGAAAGTATGTATATAAATGATGTATATCAAATTTTAAACGATTTGAAAGTAAAAAAGATATATCATTCATTTAGTGATTTAACGGATGTCAATATCACTCAAAAAGTAATAGATCTAACTAATAATGAATTTGAGGTTTATTATTTAACTGGTGATCCTTCTTGGTGGAATAAACCAGCTAGTATAAATTCTAAAATAGATATGATTAATACTTATAATGTTAATAACCCGGATAATAAAATAAAAGGAATAGTTCTAGATGTGGAATTTTATACGCTTGATGAATGGGATGATACTCCACAAGTAATGATAGAAACTTTAACTGATACTTACCAAGAAGTAAAATTGTATGCCAATAATCTAGAGATTGAAGTTATATTTTGTATTCCTTATTGGCTTGATAGCAGCTATGAGGAAAACTTAGAAGAACTAATTAGCATTAGTGATAGAATTAGTGTTATGAACTATAACAGAAACATTCTTATAAAAGGAATAGAAAAAGAAGTTCAGATTGCAAAAACTTATAATAAAGAAGTAGAAAATATTTCTGAATTTAAAATTTCTTCACCATCAGAGGAATTTCTTACTTTTCATGATTTGGGTATAAATGCAGCACATCAGGAATGGCAAAAAATAAAAAACAATTTTAATTATAATAAATTAAGTTTCGCATACCATGATTTAGAATCAATAATAATGTTGAAAAAAGGTTATAAACTTTACAAGTTTTATTTTGAAGACTCAGATGGAAATGCTGTTTCTTCAAAAAAGATGAATATAAAAATTGTTGACAATGGAAATGAATTAAATTATTTGAAAAGAACTAAAACAAATGGAACAATAAGTATTGTTATTCCAAATAATGCTACCTATGAAATAGCTTCAATAGACTACTACATATCAAATATATCTAATCCTGTTTCAAATCAGAATGTAAAAGATGTAACTGTTACTTTAGGTGCTGCTAAAACAACTTATACAGCTGAAATATATATAAAATATTGGAATGAAGATAGTTCTAAGTTTTCATCTTTAAAAAACACATCAGTAACAGTAATTTCTCTAGATACATCAAAATCATCTACAAAAACAACTCATTCAAGCGACGGATTTATTACTTCAACACTGAATCATGGTGAATATTATAAAATAATTATTAATGATGGAAAAAATTATGAAATTAACGCTTTAACTGAAAATTCTAATACACCATACTTTAAATTTGAGCAGGCTGATGGAACTTATATTGTTCCAAAAATTTATTTGAGAGAAATTAATTGATATAAAATATTTTGTAATTTTAATAATTTGTCAAAAGTAATAAATTTCTAATAAAACACATCTTTATATATTCAAAACGGTGTTTTTTTGATAAAATAAAATTGGTGTTTAACTATGGTATTAGAAAGTTTAAATATTGAATTAAAAGAAAAGTCTTTTATTACTATAATTGGTCATAGTAATGATTTTTTAATATGTAAATTATTAAAAGAAAAAGGTGTTACATATGTTTTAGACAAATATTTAAGTATTTTTAATGGCGAAACTGTTGAAGATGAAATAGCATTTGGTCTTGAAAGTAAAGCTTTAAAAAAAGAACTTATAGGTAATATAATAAAAGATTATGCTAAAAAATTTGAAATCGAGCATTTACTTGATAAGGATCCTTTTAGTTTGGGCAGCAGTGATAAAGCAAAAGTTAAGCTTTGCAATGCTTTAATTTGTAGAAGTAAAATAATAGTGATAAGTGAAGTATTAAGTGAACTTGATAAAAAAGATTTAGAAATAAGTATAAATTTATTAAAAGAATATATAGCAAAAGGTGGAGTTGTAATAAATGTTACAAGCAATATAGAAGAAAGTCTTTATGGAGATAGATTAATTATTTATAAAGATAAAGAAATAGTAATAGATGGAGAAACATTGTCAGTTTTAAATGAGGAAAAATTAATGAAGAGATTAGGATTAGGATTACCTTTTTACATAGAACTGTCAAAGTATTTAATTGATTATAAATTAATAGATAAATATTATTTAGATAGTGAAAGTTTGGTGGATGCTGTATGGAAATAATAAAGTTTGAAAAAGTAAGTCTAATTATAAATAAAGGAACACCACTTGAAAAAACTATTTTAAATGATGTATCTTTTGATATTAAAGAAAATACTATTACTTCTATAGTGGGTTCTTCCAACAGTGGTAAAACAGCAATCGCAGAGTTAGTAGATGCTTTAATAAGACCATCTAAAGGTATAATAAGAATTAAAGAATTCTATAATGATGGTAAAATTATAAAGAATGTAAACATGCTTAGAAAAAGTATAGGATATGTTCTTAAAAATCCATATGATATGTTTTTTTGTAAAACAGTCTTTGATGAAATAGCATTTGGTGCATATAGCTTTAAATATAAAAAAGACGACCTGGATAAAAGAGTAAGAGATGCTTTAAAGATGGTAGGATTAGATGAGAAATATCTTAAAGCTTTTCCTCTTGGATTATCACTTAATAATGCTAAAAAAGTTGCACTTGCTTCAATTATAATTTATAATCCTGAAATAATAATTCTTGATGAAATAACTATTGGTCTTAGAAAAGAAGAAATAGATAGTATTATAAGATTAATTAAACTATTAAAAGACAAATATAAGAAAACAATTATACTTTTAACTAAAAACACTGATTTTGCATATAGTTTATCTGATGAAATAATTCTTATGAATCTTACAAAGTTAGTAAAAAGTGGAGAAGTAAACATTTTAAAAAATGAAGAACTTTTAGATGAATGTAATTTAAATGTTCCAAAAATAGTAGATATTATAAAAGTAGTTAGAGATAAAAAAAATATAAAACTTGAAGATTATAAGGATATAAAAGATTTAATCAAGGGGGTGTATAGAAATGTATTCTAGAACTACTCTTGGAAACTTTTATCCAATTAATAGTATAATTCATAAACTTAATCCGACTAATAAATTTATTTGCTTGCTGTTATATGTAATATTCCTGATAAGCAGTTTGTCATTAAGACTACATTTTATAATGTTTGCATTTCTAGTGTTTATAATGTTAATTTCATTAGTACCTTTTAGATTTTATTTTAACATAATATTTAGTACGAGATACATACTGACATTTTTAACATTTGCACTCCTTTTAAGTTCTGTAAAAATATCTTTAACTATAATAATAATTTTAAAGATAGTAATGAGTATTATAATTATATCTGTATTAACATTTACAACTTCTCCAAGTGAACTTTCATATGGAATAGAAAAGTTTTTAAATTTATTTAATATTTTTAGTATTAATTTAAGTAAGTTTATAAATGGAATAGTAAATGCAATAAGATTTATACCAATGCTTATTACAAATGAATATATTGTTTTAAAAGCAGTCGAAGCAAGAGGTATTAATTATAGTTATGCCGATATAATAAGTAGATTTTTTGTTAAAAGAAAAATGTTTGGAAGTGCATATTATATTACTAAAAGAAAAATGAGAAGTATAAGAAATGAAGCTAATTTAAGAATGTATGATTATAAAAAGTATAGAACTAATTATAGAGTTAATCATTTTGGATTTAATGATTTAATTTATTTTTTAGTATTCACATCTTTAATTATTTTAGATGCTTATGAAAGGGGTGTACTTGATGCGTTACTTAATAAATTTTAAATATGACGGTTCATCCTATTATGGATTTCAGATTCAGAAAGATAAAATAACTGTAGAAGAAACGCTTGAAAAAACAATATCTCAAATATTTAATGAAAAAATAAATTTGATAGGATGTTCCAGAACTGACAGAGGAGTTCATGCACTGGATTTCTATGCCCATTTTGACAGTGAAAAAGAAAAAGACATAAATATACTTAAAGATTCTATTAACAAAATGTGTGACGGAAGTATTTATATTAAAAACATTAAATTTGTTTCTAATGATTTTCATGCCAGATATAATGTTAAAAATAAAGAATATGTTTATAAAATATATACGGGAGAATATGATCCCGTTAAACGCAGTTACTCTTTAGAATATAAAAAACCTATAAATATACCATTATTAAAAAAAGTTGCTAATAAATTAGAAGGAAAACATGATTTTAAAGCATTCACTACAGGTATAGGAGAAGAAAATTCTGTAAGAAGAATAAATTATATAAAAATAGTAAAAGAAAAAGAATATGTAAATATTTATATAAACTCTACTGGATTTTTAAGATATATGGTTAGGAATATAGTAGGTTTAATGCTTGAAATAAATGAAGGTAAAAAAGATATTTCTATAATATCTCAATTATTTAAAAACAAAGATAGAACAGAAAACGCAAAAACAGCTGTACCTCATGGATTGTATTTAAATAAAGTGAATTACTAGTAAGTTTCTAAAAAAGCATAATTACAAAACATTACCATTATTGAACTCTAGATTAATAAGTTTAATATAGTAATCATGTATATAGAAACACCTCAGCAGATGAATTTATTCATATAAATTTAATTTATAAATTAAAATTGTAAACATAAAAGTGTTGACAGCACTTATATTGTATGATAAAATCAAATAAATTTGAAGAAAGGAGTGGGAATATGAAGTTTTTTGAAAACTCAAATGTAATGTATATAAATAATAGTATAAAGGGACATTATTCCCACTTATTTTAATCTCGTTTTAAAATATATACTACTATTATTTATAGTAGTTTTTTAATTTAAAAGGAGGAACGATTATGAAAAAAGCAAAAAATTTTAAAATATTATGGAATTATCTAAAAGATGAAAAATTTAAATTATTTCTTTATATCTTTTTAGTGTTTATAACTTATTTTCCCCAAATAGTAAGTGCTTATATATGGGGTAGATCACTTGAACTTTTAATAGCAAAAGAATTTAATGAATTTGTAAAATATTTGATATTCTGGCAAAGTATAAATATCTTTGTCTATTCATTCTTACAGATACCGAGAGATTTTTTATATAATTATCTAGAAATTAAATTTGTTAAAAGTGTTAGTAAAGATTTATATACTAAAATAGATAATTTGCCAAGTGCAGCTTTTGAGGAAATTGGTGTTGGAGAATTTATTAACAGATTATATACAGATCCTGATAGAGTAATGGAACTATTATCTAAATTAATTAAGTTAATTGTTAAAACGCTTGTTGTTCTTGTTGTAGTGATATTATCCTTTAGAATTTCAGTCTGGGTTGGTATAGAAATGATGGTATTTGCATTTGTAATGGGATTCATTTCATATAAATTTTTTCCAAAAATAAAGAAGACACAGGAAGAAATAAAGAAAGAATCTGATAAATATGTAAAAACTGCAACAGAAAATATAACTGGAATAAGAGAAATAAAATCTTTGGGAATAAAAGAAAATGTTGAAAGAAACATTTTTAAGAATGTTGATGAATTATTTAAAAATAGTAAGAAAATCAGAAGATATGAAATAACATATTACAGCTTGAATAACTTTATATATTTTATATTGCAGTTTATGATTTTACTTACTACAGGATATTTATTTATTCAAGGTCATATTGTTTATAGCATATTTATTTTAATAGTTAACTATATTTGGAGAATAGATGAAATAGTTCAAAGTATAAGTGATTTTGGTGTAAATTATAATAAGATAACAGTATCACTAAAAAGAATAGATGAAATAATAAATAACAAATTATATCAGGATGAAAAGTTTGGTGAAACTAATCTTAAGAATATTAAAGGTGTAGTTGAATTTAAAAGTGTAAGCTTTAAGTATAGTGAGAAAGAAAACAACATATTAAACAATCTTAATTTAACATTTGAACCTAATAAAAAAATCGCAGTAGTAGGTAGAAGTGGAAATGGAAAAAGTACGATATTTAATCTATTACTTAGATATTTTGATACAACTGAAGGAGAAATACTGATTGATAATGTCAATATAAAGGATTTAACTGAAAAGTCTTTAAGAAATAGTATATCTGTTATAAGACAAGCACCATTTCTGTTTAATTTAACAATTTTTGAAAACTTTAAATTAGTTAAAGAAAATGTAACTTTAAAAGAAGTAAGAGAAGTGTGTAAGAAAGCATATATAGATGACTATATTATGAGTCTACCTCTTAAATATAAAACAGTAATAGGAGAAGGTGGAATAAACTTATCTGGTGGTCAGAAACAAAGACTTGCAATAGCAAGAACACTTCTTTTAGATACTAAGATAGTTTTATTTGATGAAGCTACTAGTGCACTTGATAACGAATCACAAGAATATATAAAAAGAACTATTGATGAACTTGTCAAAACTCATACAGTTATTATAGTGGCTCATCGTCTTTCAACTATAATTGACGCTGACATTATTAATATAATTGAAAAAGGAAAACTTTTAGATAAAGGTAATCATAAAGAATTGTTAGAAAGATGTGAAATATATAGAAACTTATATACCACAGAATCTTCAGATGTATAAGAGAAAGAAATTTCTCTTTTAAAATACAATGTAATGCAAAAAAATATTAAAATGTAGAAAAAATGCGGTGTATTGCATTTTTCTGAAATATACTGTAATATTAAATAGAAATTACAATAACGAAAGGAATATAAATATGGCATTTGATTATAAAAAAGAGTATAAAGAATTTTATATACCTAAGGACAAACCATCAATTATAGAAGTTCCTAAAATGAACTTTATTGCAGTAAGAGGAAAAGGAAATCCTAATGATGAGAATGGTGACTATAAAAAAGCAATAGGGCTTTTATACAGCATTGCCTTTACAATTAAAATGAGTTATAAAGGACCTTATAAAATAACCGGTTATTTTGAATATGTAGTTCCTCCTCTTGAAGGTTTCTGGTGGCAGGAAGGAATTAAGGGAGTAGATTATTCTAAAAAAGAAACTTTTGAATGGATTTCATTAATTAGATTACCCGATTTTGTAACAGAGGAAGATTTTAAGTGGGCTATTCTTGAAGCAACAAAGAAAAAAGGAGTGGACTTTTCTAAAGTTGAATATTTTACTTACGATGAAGGACTTTGTGTTCAATGTATGCATAAAGGTCCTTACGATACTGAACCAGAAACTATCGATTTAATGCATGCCTATGTGAAAGAAAACGGCTATGAAATTGACATAACAGATAAAAGATATCATCATGAAATATATTTAAGTGATCCACGAAAAACTGATAAAATAAAATTAAAAACAATATTAAGACATCCTGTAAAGAAACGAAATGTATAAGAATTTTATAAAAGAAGCAGAATATTGAAAGGAGGAAAAAATGAAAGACAAAATATTAAGAATGTTACCATATTTAATAATCAATCTATTGTCATTTTATCTTCTACCACTTTTAATGGTAGATACAGGAAGCTCAATGTTCATTTTATTAACAGTTATTCCGTTTATACTTTTAGTTACTTCAGTAATTTATGGAATTAGATCATCTAAAACAGACATTGTATATTCTTTATTAGTAGGAGCTTTATTTATTCCTGCAGTATATATTTATATGAATTCGAGTGCATTTATTTATGTACTGGGATATTTTTTAATAGCTTTATTATTTAATTTTATAGGAAGTACATTAAATATTAAAAAGAATAATAAGTAATAACTTAAGAAAAATATTTTGTTCTTTAATGACTAAAGAGTGAAATGTTTTTTTGTGAAAAAATTTACCAAATCAATTTAAAAATTAAAAAATAAAAATGTAAAATTTGTAAAAAAAACATTGCATAATATAATCGTATATAATATACTAGAATAACGGAGAGGTTTAAAAAATGAAAGAATGTTGGAAAGAGTTTAAAGAAGGTAAGTGGAATAAAGAAATTGATGTTGAAGATTTTATTTTGAATAATTATAGTCTTTATGAAGGAAATGATTTATTTTTAAATAAGATTTCTTATAGAACAAAGAATATTTGTGATAAATGTAAAGAATTATTAAAAGAAGAGATTAAAAATGGTGTTTTAGATATAGATTTAGAACATATATCGGGTGTTAATAATTTTCCTGCGGGTTATATAGATAAAGAAAATGAAGTAATAGTTGGTTTGCAGACTGATTCTCCATTAAAGAGAATTGTCAATCCTTATGGTGGAATCAAAATGGTTGAACAAATACTTCAAATATATGGTAAAAAACTAGATGAGAAAACCAGTAAGTTTTTTAATGAATATACAAAAACTCATAATCAAGGAGTATTTGATGCCTATACAAAAGATATAAAAGCAGCAAGAAAATCAGGATTAATAACAGGACTTCCTGATGCATACGGGCGCGGAAGAATTATTGGTGACTATAGAAGAGTATCTCTTTATGGAATAGATTTTTTAATTGAAGACAAAGAAAAAGATTTAATGAATCTTGAAATAACAGATGATGAAAGTATAAATTTGAGAGAAGAAATTAGTGAACAGATTAGAGTACTTGGTGAAATTAAAAAAATGGCTGAAAGTTATGGATATGACATTTCTAAACCTGCTAAAAACAGTAAAGAAGCTGTTCAGTGGCTTTATTTTGCATATCTTGCAGGAGTTAAAGAAAATAATGGTGCAGCAATGTCGCTTGGAAGAACTTCAACTTTTCTTGATATATATTTTGAAAGAGATTTAAAAAATAAATTAATAACTGAAGATGAAGTACAGGAACTTATAGATCAGTTTATTATAAAGCTTAGACTTGTAAGACATCTTAGAACTCCAGAATATGATGAACTTTTTGCTGGAGATCCCACATGGGTTACTGAAGCAATAGGAGGTTTGACGAAAGAAGAAGTGCCTCTTGTTACTAAAACTTCTTTTAGATATTTACATTCATTAGAAAATTTAGGACCGGCACCTGAACCTAATTTAACAGTTTTGTGGAGTGAAAAACTTCCTTTAAACTTTAAAAAATATTGCGCTAAGATGTCAATAAAGACTGGATCGATACAATATGAAAATGATGACGTAATGAGACCAATATATGGTAGTGACTATGCTATAGCGTGCTGTGTTTCTGCAATGAAAATTGGAAAGCAAATGCAATATTTTGGAGCGCGTTCTAATTTAGTAAAAATACTTCTATATACTATTAATGGAGGAATGGATGAAGTAACAGGATTTAAAGTTATAGATGGTTTAAATCCAATTAAAGATAAAGTGTTGAATTATGAATCACTTATGGCTAAATTTAAAGTAACTTTATCTAAAGCAGTGAAAACTTATGTAGATGCGATGAATGTTATTCATTATATGCATGATAAATATGCTTATGAAAAAAGTCTAATGGCTCTTCATGACACTCAGATTGATAGATTAATGGCATTTGGTATAGCAGGTCTTTCTGTTGCAGTAGATAGTTTATCTGCAATAAAATATGCTAAAGTAATTCCAATAAGAAACGACAAAGGATTAGTGGTAGATTATAAAATAGAAGGGGATTTTCCTAAATATGGAAATGATGATGATAAAGCAGATAAAATAGCAGTAGAACTTGTAAATATGTTTATAAAAGAATTACGTAAACATAAACTTCATCGTGATGCTAAACATACTTTATCTGTATTAACAATAACTTCAAATGTAGTATATGGATCTAAAACCGGAGTAACACCAGATGGAAGAAAAGCAGGTGCAGCATTTGCACCGGGAGCAAATCCAATGCATGGGAGAGATAAAAGTGGAGCACTTGCTTCCTTAAATTCTGTTGCCAAGATTCCTTACTGTGACTGTGAAGATGGAATTTCAAATACTTTTTCTATAGTCCCTTCTTGTCTTGGAAAAACTGAAGAAGAAAAAGAAATTAATCTAGTTAATATATTAGATGGATATTTTAATAAAAAAGCACATCATTTAAATGTTAATGTTTTTAATCGTGAAACACTGATAGATGCAATGAAAAATCCTGAAAATTACCCAACGTTAACTATTAGAGTTTCTGGATATGCAGTAAACTTTGTAAGACTAAATCGCAAACAGCAGGAAGAGGTAATAAATAGAACTTTTCATGAGGTTATATAATGAAAGGATATGTAAGTCAAATAGAAACAATGGGACTTCTTGATGGACCGGGCATAAGAGCAGTTATCTTTATGCAAGGATGTCCACTTAGATGTCTTTTTTGTCATAATCCAGAAATGTGGGAACTAAAAAAAACCACACTTGAATATAGTGCAGAAGATTTATTAAAATTAGTTAAAAAATATAAATCTTATTATGGAAACACAGGTGGAGTTACATTTTCTGGAGGAGAACCCTTAATGCAAAGCAAATTTCTTAAAGAAAGTATTGAGCTTCTAAAAAAAGAAAATATTAGTGTTGCACTTGATACCTCTGGTTCAATATATAATGATGATACAATTAAAATAATAGAAATGGTAGATTTAGTAATTTTAGATATAAAAGGAATAGATGAAGAAAGTTACAAATTTATGACTGGTTACTCAATAGAAGTATTTAATAAGTTTTTAAAAATTTTAGAAGAGAAAAATAAACCATTATGGATTAGAACTGTAATTGTCCCGGGTATTAATGATAATTTAGAATATATTCAAAAACTTGGAAAATATATTAAAAAGATTAAAAATGTTCAAAAAGTGGAATTACTTCCTTATCATAAAATGGGAGATGTCAAATATAAGAATTTAAAAATTACAAATCCTCTTGAGAGTACTAAAGAAATGGATTACAATGAATGCAGTTTACTTGAAAATAAATTAAATGAACTATTAAATAAAGAAGTAGTAAATAAATAGGAGAATTTATGCAAAAAGAAATAGATGTAAATAATTGGAATAGAAAGAAACATTATGAATGGTTCAAAACATTTGATAATCCCTGTTATGGCATGAATGTTAAAATGGATGTAACTAATTTAGTGAAATACACCAAAGAAAAAGATTATTCTTTTTTCATATGTATGCTTTATATCGTATTAAACGGAATGAATAGTGTTGAGGAAATGAGAATAAGACTTATAAATGATAAAGTAATACTTTTTGATGATATTAATCCATCTTATACAATAATGACTGAAAAAGGAAATTACGAAAATGTAAGACATGAAAACGTAAAAGAATTCAAAGAATTTTATAACATAGCTAAGAAGATAATTGAAGAAGCAAAAAAAGGTTTTGAAACTATTGAAACTTATAATTTAGAAGGCACATATAATGAATATTATATTACCTGTACACCTTGGACAGATTTTTTAAGTATGTCTCATCCTCTTCCAACGGATAAAGCATCTTTAAGTGTTCCAAGAATCTGTTGGGGAAAGTATACCGAGAACAATAACAAATATGAATTAACTTTAAATATTACTGTAAACCATATGTTTGTAGATGGATATCCTCTTTGTAAAGTATTTAATAATATTCAAGATATGTTAAATGATTTAAAAAACGTATTAATATAATTAATCTCTTTTAAAAAACTATATTTAGTGATAAAATTATTAAAATATTAAAAAAGAGGGATAAAATGGTAAAAACAAAGTCTAAAGGATTATTAATAGTTGTATCAGGAATAAGTGGATCTGGAAAAAGTACTATAAACAAACAGATTTGTGATAGAAATCAGAATGTACTTCTTTCAGTTTCATGCACAACAAGAGAGAAAAGAGAAGGCGAAATTGATGGTAAAGATTATTATTTTATAACCAGAGAAGAATTTGAGAAAAAAATTGAAAATAATGAATTTTTAGAATATGCTGTTGTTCATCAAACAAATTATTATGGAACGCCTAAATCTAATATTGAAGAACTGCTTAAAAATGGTAAAGACGTAATACTTGAAATTGATATACAAGGTGCAATGAAAATAAAAGAGAATTATAAAGAAGCATTATGTATATTTATATTACCTCCATCCATGGATGAAATAAGAAGAAGATTAATAACAAGAGGAACTACTGATAAAGATGAACTTTTAAGAAGATTTAAAAGTGCTTATAAAGAACTTAATGGTCTTACAAAATATAATTATGTAGTTATAAACGATATATTAGAGAACGCAGTAAAAAAAGTCGAATCAATAATTATTGCTGAAAGATGCAGAGTGGATCGTATTGAAGAATTTTATCTTAATAATGAAGAAGAATTTATTCATGAGTGTTTAATAGAAGACAAAGAATTTATAAATGAAGATACAAAATTATAATATATTAAAATAAAAAGCAGATTTTGAAGTAGTACCCAAAATAGTTCACAGAAATAAAAAAGCAGAGAAAGTATAAAAATTTACTTTCTCTTTTTTGAACTTTATTATTTTTTCTTCTTTTTTTCTATTTTATCAGCTATTTCAGCTTTACCATTAAATAAATGTGCCAGTGACTTTTTCTTATTAAGTGTATCAATTATTTCAGCAACAAAATATGAACAGTCCGCTTGAACAAACCACTTTGCTTTTTTAGTCTCTTCACTGGTATAAGTTAAATTAGTTGAAAATATTTTATCAATTTTTCCTTCTTCATAAGCTTTATTAAATTCTGATATTCCTTTTGTAAAAAATGCAAAAGTAGTAAAAGCATATATTTTATTGGCACCTCTTTTTTTAAGTTCTTCTGCAACTTCAAGAATTGAACCACCAGAGGCTATCATATCATCAACAACTAGTATATCTTTTCCTTTAACATCTCTACCAATATATTCATGCGCAACTATTGGATTTTTTCCATCTATAACAATTGATAAATCTCTTCTTTTATAGAACATTCCAACATCACATTTTAATATATCTGCATAATATCTTGCTCTATCAACAGCTCCTGTATCAGGACTAATAACAAGCAAATTATCAAATTTAACTTTTTCAGTATTAATAAATTCTTCAATTAATATATGAGTTGCATAAAAGTTTTCAAATGATAAGCAAGGTATAGCATTTTGAACATTTGGATCATGAACATCGAAAGTAATAATTCCTTTAATACCAATTCTTTCAAGTTCCTGCAGTGCAATTGCACAGTCTAGTGATTCTCTTCCTTTTCTTTTATGCTGTCTTGAAGAATATAAAAGAGGAGTTATAAGATTAATTTTTTCAGCATTTCCACTTATTGCAGAAATCACTCTTTTAATATCCTGAAAATGATCGTCAGGACTCATATGATTTTCGTGATTAAATATATTGTAAGTCTGACTATAATTTCCAATGTCAGAAAGTACAAACACATCTTTTTGCCTAACAGTTTCCTTTATTAAAACTTTTCCTTCTCCATTATTGAACCTCACACAATCAATATCAATAGTATAGTCAGTATCACACTTATTAATTTTTTTTAAATGTTCATTTACCTTACTTCCAAATTCTGTAAAGTTATCCATAACAATTAAACTTAAATTATCTTTCATTTTTTACCTCCATTCTAAACTCATTATACTACATAAAAAACATTTATCTATAAATAAAATTAAAAAATTTTAAAATATAATTTCTTTTAATTTTATGTACATCACTTTTTGTAAAACTTTTAAATACTAACAATAAAGAGATAATAATATATCTTTAATATATAAAAAGTTTATAAATACAAGCGCAATAGCACAATAATATTATAAAAATTATAGTTCCATGATAGAATATTTATAGAACGTTTTGATTTTATATTTGTTAAAAAAATTAAAATGTTAAATTATCTTTTTAAGGAGTAAGTATGATAGTAAAAGAAATATATATTTTAGAATCCGATTTAGGAAAAATTAAGATTGAGGTTGAAAACAATAAACTCACATTTCTTGAACTTGGAGTAGATGAAGAAACAAGTAAAATTACTAATGAAAGTGAATTAATAAAATTAATAAAAAAAGAATTAAAAGAATATTTTTCTGGAAAAAGAAAAGTTTTCAGTATTCCTTTTGAATTAAAAGGTACAGGGTTTCAGAAAAAAGTTTGGAATGAGCTTTTAAAAATACCTTATGGTAATACAAAAAGTTATAAAGAAATTGCAGAAAGTATCGGAAGTGCTAAGTATTCTAGAGCTGTAGGAAATGCAAACAATAAAAATCCTGTCGCTTTAATTGTACCTTGTCATAGAGTAATAGGCAGTAATGGTAAATTAGTTGGCTATAGAGGTGGTCTTAATATTAAAGAGAAACTGCTAGAGATAGAAAAGCTTAAATAGTTTTATTATTATATTTAAAAATTTCTGTTCGCAAAAATTTAATTGACTTATCAAACAAATATTTGTATAATATAAATGTAATTAATTTTAAAAATATAATTATAATAATAAGAGGAGAAAAAATGTTTAAAATACATTCAAAATATAAACCCAGTGGTGATCAGCCTCAGGCAATAGAAAAGATTGTAGAAGGAATACAGGAAAATAAAAAGTATCAGGTTTTACTTGGAGCGACAGGAACAGGAAAAACTTTTACAATAGCAAATGTAATAGAAAGAGTTCAAAAACCAACTCTTGTTTTGGCACACAATAAAACTCTTGCTGGTCAGTTATATTCTGAATTTAAAGAACTTTTTCCAGAAAATCGAGTAGAATACTTTGTTTCTTATTATGATTATTATCAACCGGAAGCTTATGTACCAAGTAAAGACTTATATATTGAAAAAGATTCATCTATAAATGATGAAATAGATGAACTTAGGCATTCAGCTACTAATTCTCTTATAAATAGAAGAGATGTTATCGTAATAAGCAGTGTTTCATGTATTTATAATATTGGTGAAATGGAAAATTATAGAGATCATACTCTTGTTTTAGGAGTGGGTGATAAAATTGATCGAGACAAAATACTTGAAAAGCTGGTAAATATGCTTTATGAAAGAAGTGTAAATGATTTTTCAAGAGGAACATTTAGAGTTAGGGGAGACACAATAGAAATAATCCCAGTCTATGAAAGAAAAAACGGAATTAGAGTAGAACTTTTTGGCGATGAGATAGAAAGAATAAGTGAATTTGATACTTTAACAGGAGTTATTCTTTCAAATAAAAAAAGCGTTATGATAAGTCCTGCATCACACTTTGTAACAGATGAAAAAAACTTAGAAGAAGCAGTTCGAAGAATAGAAAACGAACTTGAAGAAAGACTTGAATATTTTGAAAAAGAAGGAAAACTTTTAGAAAAAGAAAGAATAAAAGAGAGAACAAAATATGATATTGAAATGCTTAAAGAAACAGGTTTTTGTCATGGTATAGAAAACTATTCAAGACATTTGGCACTTAGAGATGCTGCTGAGATACCAAATACATTAATTGATTTCTTTCCTAAAGATTTTTTATTAGTTGTGGATGAATCTCATGTAACCTTACCTCAAGTACGTGCAATGTATAATGGTGATAGACAAAGAAAAGAAACACTTGTTGAATATGGTTTCAGATTACCTAGCGCATTAGATAACAGACCTTTAAAATACGAAGAATTTCTTGATAAGTTAAATCAAGTTGTTTATGTTTCAGCTACTCCGGGAGATTATGAACTTGACCTTGTAGATAAAAAAGTAGTGGAGCAGATAATTAGACCAACTGGACTTCTTGATCCAGAGATAGAAATTAGAAAAACAAAAGGCCAGATTGATGATATTATTAATGAAATAAGAATTAGAATAAGTAAAAATGAAAGAGTATTAATAACTACTTTAACTATTAGAATGAGTGAAGAATTATCTAATTATTTAAAAGAAATGGGTATTAAAGTTGCTTATCTTCATAACGAAATTAAAACTTTAGAACGTCTTGAAATAATTAGAAATTTAAGACTTGGAAAATTCGACGCAGTAGTAGGAATAAATCTTTTAAGAGAAGGTATAGATATACCTGAAGTTTCATTAATTATAATAATGGATGCAGATAAACAAGGATTTTTAAGAAGTGAAAGAAGTTTAATACAAACT
>CAZVIQ010000014.1:12787-16571 GCA_964626795.1 uncultured Muribaculaceae bacterium | reverse complement strand
ATAATGTATTAGAATAGTGAGATATAAAAATTAATTAAGGAGAATAAGTATGAAAATTATAGAAAATTCATCTTGGTCAACAATAAAAGAAATAAATAACAGTTTGCAAAATCCAATTATTGATGGGATATCTATTCAAAGTTTACTTACTATCCATGATGGCAGAGTTCTATTTGAACAACCTAATGGTATAGAAAAAGAGCTCACAGAATTAAAACCTTCTTCAAAGATATTACATTTATCTGGCTGTGCATTCACAAGTGCAGAAGCTATACTTCCTCTTTTAACAAAATTTCCAAATTTAATAATTGAACATTTTAATGTTGAACAATTACATGCTATAAAAAAGGAATTACTTGAAAGTGGTAAAGATATTAATATAACCACTTCTGTTAAACCCTATTATAGGGAAACTTATATTGAAAGTCTTCAGTTAGATTATGAAATGCATAGACATATTCTTAACCAGGTAATTATTGAAAGAATAAATAAAGGGAAAAAGGTTTTATTTGATATAACAGGCATTCAGGCAGGTTTATTTGATTTTCTTGATGTTATGAAAGGAATAGAAACAAGTAAGGAATTGCATGTTATTACTAAAGACCCTCAATTAATAAAAAAAGCTTCTCAAAAATACCCTGAAAAATAGAATTTACAATTTAAAACAAAAAAATATTAATATTTTTTATTAATATTTTATTTTTCTAATAATTAATTTTATTAGCGTTATCTTCACTTACATAAACTGTAATATAAGTTTTAAGTGAACTTAAATCATATATTCTTTTGTTTTTAAGACTATTAACTGTAAAATTAAATATTTCTCTTCCCTTTAAATCGCTATAAATTTGAATATCTGCATAATCATCATAATGATTAAACTCGTGCAAGCTAATTCTAGTAAGTTTATCATAATATTTAACTTTTATTAGTACTTTGTCACCTAAAGTATTATCAATTACTGTATTAATTTTAACACTGTCATAATCACTTCTAAAATCAATGTCTAATTCTTTGTTATAATCATGTAATATATTATTTAAGTCATATTCATAATCTTTAGTTGTGTATTCAAGACTTAGTCTATTCATATCAAGAATATTTAAGTCGCCTATTTCTAATATTGAATATCCAATACCACTTCCTATCAATGCAAATGAAACTATAAATAATAGAAATAATAATTTTCCGTTCGAATTCTTATTGAAAATTATATTATAGAATATTGTTATTATCCAGTAATGAGCTAAAACCACTCCTACCATTGCAATTATAATACCTATAACTGTAATATATTTAATAGAGAACATTATTGACATTATAAGCCCTGATATAGAAACAATGAAAGTAAATAAAAATGGAATGCAAATTAATACAATTAATAATTTAACAAATAAAACTAATATATTAGCTAAAGAATCAAATGCAGCATTTGATCTTTCTCTTTTTTCAGTTTTTCCTTTGTTTCTTCTTATTGTTTTAGCAGATATCTTCTCATTTTTTATTTCTTTGTTTTCTTTTAATTCTTTTACATTCTTTCTTTCAGTCTTAAATTCAAATGTTTCATCATTGTCTAGATATCTTTCTTTAAATATAACAATAAATGTTAAGAATGCAATAATAACGTAAGAAACTTCTGTTAAAAATCGAAGTAAATGATTGAAAGCATCACTAAATGGATCTGGTAAATAAATAAATAAATTACCTAATAAATGTTCTACAAATTCAAATGGTATTTTCATGAGTGCAATTAATACACATATAATAAATATCTCAATGATAAATTTAATTATTTCACCTGCTGAAGCTGTTGTAAGTATTTTAACTATTTTATTAATTACTTCTTCAAATTTATTAAACCATTTTTTAATGGTATTATTAAAATCTGATTTGCTATTATATTCATCATTTATCTTATAAGCTTTTAATATTTCTCTAGCTAGTTCATCAATATTACCAAATTCTTCAATTATCTTTTCTTCTTTTTTCTTTGTTTTCTTTTTTTCTTCAATATGCTCTTTGTATTCACTTATAATATCATCAATTTCTGATTCTTCTAAAATTGATAATTTATCTCTTAATATTTTTAAAAACTCCTCTGTTTTCATTTTTCTTCCCTCTCTTTTATAAATTCACTAACACTTGCTTCAAACTTAAGCCATTCACTTAATAATTTCTTTTTTCTAATTATTCCAAGCGCTGTTAAATGATAATATTTTCTAGGCGGTCCCTCAGTAGATTCTTTTAAATATGTTTCAAAATACTTCTCATTTGTTAATCTTTTAAGTATTGGATATATAGTACCTTCATTCACATTAATTATACTCGAAACTTCTTCAACTAATTCATAACCATATTTATCTTTATCACTAACTATTAAAAGAACTATTAATTCAAGTACACCTTTTTTAAATTGTGTATCCATTCTTTCCTCCCAAAATAATTATATAACACAGTATTGTGTATTGTCAAGTACTAGTTATAATCTATTACTATTATATTAAAAAATACCAAGTTTATTACTTGGTATTCTTATTTTAAAATATGTTGTTAATTATTAGTTTAATAAGTTCCTGATCTGTTTCTGTTTCAATATAGTCTTCCCCATCTTGTACATTAACTCTAAAAACATATATTTTTTCATCAGGATCTCTTCCCTCACCAGGAACAACCTCATCTTTTAATAAAGTCACTACATAGTATGTTACCCCTTTGTATAGAATCTGTCTATTTATGAAGTAATCTTTACCACTTAAATGTAAAATTTGATTTGTTCTATTTTCCATTCTCTTCTCCCTTATTTTGACATACCTTGACTATCATCAACATATCCACTTAAAGCATCAACTGGTATAATTTCAAATTCATAGTTATCTAAATCCTTACCAATTTGATCTTGGACTTCAGGATCTGCCGTATCAATATCTTGTGCTTTATCTTTATCTTCTTGAGATATTTCAGGATTATTAACAGGTATTTCTTTTTTTTCTTCTTCCTGTACTGGAGCTGTTCCTGCTTTCTCTTTATCAGAATAATCTTTGCTAAAATCAAAATATGTTTTATTATCTAAACTTCCATCTTGATTTGCATCAAGAGATCCTATAGATTTACCATCTTTATCATAAACAATATATTTGCCACTTGCATTATCATATTGAGCTGTATATTCTCCAAAAGGTGAAGCAATAGATCCTACTTGATTAACAGTATTACCCTTTACATCAGTTACAGTTGTAGTATCAGCTATATGCGAACCTTTAGTAGTTGGATCTGTTGTTCCCCCTCCGTTGTCGCCGCCACCGTTGCTGCCGCCTCCATTGTCACTACCTCCACCAGTATTTCCTCCTGGATTAATAGTTCCACCATTGTCGCTTCCGCCAGTACCTCCACCACCTTGTTCTTTATCTATTCTTAATCCTTCTGGGGTATTTTGCTGAGGTATCTTGTCAAGATCAGAAATATCAGCATTTTCATAAACATTTATATTATCTCTAGGTCCTACAGGAATCGGTCTATCTGGATCTATTGGATGTTGATTATATTCAGTATTAACTGTAGATTTAGATTCCATAATTTTATTAGTTACATAAGCTGCTCCAATTCCTAACATTGCTAACACTATTACAAGAATTGCTGTTTTGCCAAGCTTTTTCCAAAAGCTATTAACTTTTCTTTGTGTTGCTTCATCAGATTTAGAATAATTTGCTTTACCTTCAGGACGTACTGGAAACTTCTTTTCTTCAGATTCTTCAGGCTTTTTAGGTTCCACTGGTGGAAGAGGTGT
>CAZVIQ010000014.1:0-12687 GCA_964626795.1 uncultured Muribaculaceae bacterium | reverse complement strand
ACTTCTTTTCTTCAGATTCTTCAGGCTTTTTAGGTTCCACTGGTGGAAGAGGTGTCTTATCTTCTTTTGTTTCGGGTTCTTCAGGCTTCTTAGGTTCCACTGGTGGAAGAGGTGTCTTATCTTCTTTTGTTTCGGGTTCTTCAGGCTTCTTAGGTTCCACTGGTGAAAGAGTTGTTTCAGCCTTTACTTCTTCTTTTTGTCCACCAGTCATTTCTATTAATTCTGCGAATAAATCTTTTCCCTGATTTAAATATTCTTCACGATGCATTAAAGGTATTAAATCTTGTTTTAATCTTGATAAATGTAATTCATCAATGTCTTTATGCCATTTAGAATGTTTATTTTCATCACGAGATTTTTTATTAATCTTTTCCTGAAGTGCTTTATATTGCTCGATTTTAAGCATAATGTCTTGTTTTTGATGTTGTTCTATTTCCTCGTTATTTGCTTCTTTTATAGCAATCATTTGAGGCAATCTATTGATTTCAGCAGTTGCTCTATCAATTTCTTTACGACATTCTTGAAGACGAGCTTCTAAAGTTTCTTTAGTTATTCTTTGAGCATCACTCAATTTTTTAGATTTTACTCCTGAAAGTTCTGCTTTAATATCATTTATTTGTTTATTAATAGAAGCAACATCTACATTTGAAGGTGCTAACGCACTTTCATAATTAGCAATTTTTATATTTAATCCTTCTAGTATACCTGCATAGTATGCTTTTTGTTCTGGATTTTGTTCTTTTTCTAAGTTTGCTTCAGCTTCCGATTTTTGTTTTCTAGCATCTTCTAATGCTTTTACATCTGGTAATGCCAAATATGTATTATTTTTTTGTTCAAGCTCAGCTTGTAAAGTTTCAAGTTTCTTTTCAAGTTCTTCTTTCTTTGTAGCTGAATCAGAATCTGTAAGACCATATTTAGATAATGCCTTTACTAGTCCTGTTTCTTCTCTTTTTGTTTCAATTAAGGCTTTTCTTTCTAATTCTAATTTAGCTTTTAAGGAATTAATGCTATTTATATTACTAGCTTGTTTTCCATCATATTCTTTTAATTTTGCTTCTAAAGCATTAACTTTTTCTTCATATTGGTTATATTGTCTATTAGCTTGCCAAATATTATAATCTTGAATTGGAGGATTATAATAATCATTCCCATTATCTGTAGTAGGATTTGTTATTGTACCATCTTCAGCAATTGTTAACTCAACAGGTTTATAAACATTTTTTATTCTATAACTTTCTGGATTAGCTAATTTAGCCTCTAATCTACTTATTTCAGAAATTATTTTTTCTTTTGATTTGGTATTTTCAGAAAGTTCTTGAATTCTTTGTTCCTCAGTTAAACCATATAGAGGCGCTAAATTCTTTTTCATTTCAATCAATTTAGCATTCAATTCTGGAGTTGTGAGAGCATCATTTTCATAATCTTTAATAAGATCTGTTAAATATGATTGTGTAGAAGTAATTCCTTTTTCTTTTAAAACTTTTAATGTATTTGCTTTTGATTTTAATTCTGAAAATCTTTTTGCACTATCTTCTGTTATTGTTTTTCTATTCTGATTAGTTATAGTATGTAATCTATTATTCAAGGATGCTAATTCCGATACAGCTGATTCATATTCTGATTCGATATTTTTATAAGAGCTTACTTTAGCATAATAATCTTTTATAGCTTCTTTTAATTCAATCGCTTTATCATTTAAACGTAAATCAAATTCATTATGCTGACCTTTCCAGTTTTCAACTACTGTCAATTCAAAATTATCCATTTCTTCAAATAAATCTTGAATTTCATTTGAAGCTTTGAAATTAGCAATTAAATTATCACGCTGAGTTGTAATATCTTCTAGGTGGTTTTTAATCTCTTCTTCATATTCTTTATCTCCACCTTTTCTATCTTTTAATTCTTTCTGTGCTTTTATTGCTTCTCTATTTAATTCTGTAAGTTTATTAATAACTTCTTCCATAGGTGGTAAATCTTGTTGTGATATACTAGCACGATCAAGTTCCAATTTCTGAACTTTTTCTTCTTGTACTTCTATCAAGGACATCAACGCCACAGTTTCTTCTGATGTAGAATAAGTATTATCTGAAATCATAATTTCACTAGCAAGTTCAATCATTTCACGTTCCATATCACGTATGGCATCATCTATATCTAACCTATTAGCAGGCATTACAGATTTTAATGTAGCTAAACGTTCTAAAATATCATCTTTAAATTTAAGCTCATTTTCTTTATATGTAGATAAATATGCATTTAAATCCTGCATTACAGTACTATTGTTAACACCATATTTAATGGACTCGGGATTTGTAAAACTAATATTTCCTTCATCTCCTATGGCTTTAGAAGCTTTTTCTAATATTCTAGAGATATCTTGTACCTTTGTATATTTAGTATGATCCTCTACAGATTTCATCAAATCTTCTATATTTTTATTTACTTTATTTAGTATTCTTACTACTTTTTCTCTCTGCTGTGGAGTTAAAGGTTCTTCTGTATATGGTGCAAAAGATATAAGCCATTCCATTACAGCATTATAATCATTCAAGTCTAATCTTCCTAATAAATTAATAAAACTGTTTTTTTCTTGTTCTCTATTCATTTCCTTACCTCCTATTTCTTATTCCTTATATACATTTTAACTTGATATTTTAGTTCGCCATTCATTGCGATATCTGAAAGTGATTCAACTTCATATCCTTTTGCTTTAAATGCTGCTATAAGTTCATCAATGTCTTCTGTATATTTAGTCATTATTTTTTCGTATCCATCTTTTGATACATTTTTAATTTCCTGAATTGTTAATTTTACTTTAGTTTCTATTTTTCTTGTTCCAGCACTTCCTAAGCTTTGAACAGGTGTTGAACTCCACTCTGTCCAGCTAGTCCATTTACTTTCAGAAGATTGTGTAGCGCCTTCAGATGGTGCTGTTGTAAAGTATCCTGCTGTAATTGAAGAAGCATCTTTATACCAGTTCCATACTGTTGCTTTTGTTGTTTCATCTTTAACATATCCCGCTTCAGGTGACTGTGCATAATATGTTTTTTCACCTGCTGCAGTTGAACTTCCACTTGGATAATATGTTTTAACTTCTCCTGTTCCTCCAACGATTTTATACCATCTATAAGAATAAATTGGTGCAAAATTCTGACATACATTTGTATTAGGATCAGTACAGTTATTTGAACTATATACCCACGAATTATATGTTACACAAGTTTCATTATCACTAAATAATTCTCCTTTAGAACATCCTATTGTCCCCTGTGCAACTTTCGATACACCTCCATCATAAGAGTAGAACGTTGCCAGTGTATAATCATGACCTGGATTTTCTGTATTTCTAGAATCTCCACAAGGATAAAATTCGTTTGTTGCTATTGCATTAGGATCTATTCCAATTTTATCTTTGTATTCAGTTTCTATACATGTATACATTTGGTATGCTAAAATAGCATTTCCTTCAACTGTGTATGTTCTAGTTTTGCTTCTTGTAACATACACATCTGATGTATCTTTTTCTGGATACCCATCTGGTGCTGAAACATAATATTCCTTTTTATCATTACTAGGATAATATTCTTTAGTTCCATTTTGAGTAATCTTATACCATTTATAACCTGTTTGTTCATTGGCTTTTTTATCATAGCTATTTGAAGGTACAGATATATATAATTCTCTTCCTCCACTTATAGTATTATTAGGATAATAAAGTCTACTACTTTCATACCATCTATATTGTAAATCTTGATATCTGTAATATGTTACTTTACTAATTAATTTATAATTTTCATAAGGTATTTTATCTCCATACCATACTTCTGTATTAGAACCTGTTTCAGCTCCCTCTGATTTAAGTACTTCTCCTAAATATGAAAATTTAATATCAGTCTGGTCAGCAATAATATCAGATATTTTTCCTTCTTTAAAACTTTCATATAAATTATCTGAATTTATATTGTCACACTTTAAAAGTGGTACATAATGTTCTTTACCATTTTCAAGTAAACAAACTTTTACATATGTTTTTTCTCCATCACAGTCTTCATAATTGTCTGGATTTAAAAGGCCTTCACTAGTTAGTTTGTCCAGTGTAACTATTTCACAGCTTGATTTAGCTATTGGTTTTTCATTCCCATTATATTCAAAATATTCTTTACCTGCTTGTAAAAGAGTTTTCTCATAATCAAACTTTCCAGTTCCTTCTCTACCACATGATCTTAACAGTAGTATAATTATTATTATTCCAACTAATACAAGAATAATTAATAATATTTTCTTATTACGTGAAGAATTATCTACATCCTCTTCATATTCTGAAGTATCTATATTTGTTTCATAATCTTCATAATTCTCATTCATACAAAATCTCCTATTCATTTTTTTATTATACTAATATGATAGCATATTATTTATAAATAGGAAAGTACAAATATTGAATAATTTAAACTTTCATGGTTATTTTTAACTTCTTTATTACTTTCTTTTCAATTCTTGATATATATGACTGACTTATACCTAAAATATCAGCAACTTCTTTCTGTGTATATTCCTCAGTATTCATAAGTCCATATCTCATAATAATTATCTGTTTATCTCTAGATTTAAGTTTTTCTATTTCCTCGGTTAAAATCTTTTTATCGACTTTATCGAAATATTCTTTTTCCACTACATTATCTTCAGTTCCAAGTACATCTTCAAGATGAAGTTCATTTCCTTCACCATCTAAATTTATTGAATCTTCAAAGCTTATTTCAACTTTTCTTTTTTTATTTTTTCTTAAAAACATAAGAATCTCATTATCAATACATCTTGATGCATATGTAGCAAGTTTTATATTTTTATCAAGTTTATAAGTATTAACTCCTTTAATAAGTCCTATGGTTCCTATACTTACTAAATCTTCTAAATCGTACATAAAGTTATCATATTTTTTAGCCAAAAAAACAACTAATCTTAAGTTATGCTCTATTAGTTTGTTTCTAGCATTTTTATCTCCTTTATTACATTCTATAACTAAATTTTCCTCTTCTTCTTTTGAAAGTGGAGGTGGTAAAACATCAGCACATCCTACAAAGAATATATCCTGTTTTTTTATTTTTATAATTATTTTTAAAATAAGCTCTTTTAGCATTCTAATCCTCCATTTAATATACAGTTTACTCCATCAATATGAAAATCTTTCTCTATGTATCCAATTACTATATTATCTTTTGTACCAATTCCCTCTATATAGGTCTTTTTTGGTATCAAGCATCTTAACATACCACTAGAATCTATTGTTTCATAAGGCACTAATAAAGTGTTTGAGTTTTTTATATTTTTAAAAAGTTCTTTACTGTTTGTAATAAATACCATTCTTTTTCCATATGGATCTATTAACCTGTTAGCAGTATCAAGATAACCATTTAATTTTATAACTTTTCCGTTTTTTAAATAGACATCAACTTTTTTCTTAAGTGAATATTCATATTTAAGTTTAAGACTGCTCTTCATATAAATATATAATATAATTGGACTTATTATGATTAAAAACATATAGTTTGTATTTATTTTTTTATTATAAAAAATAAGACCAAGATTTTTATAATTAAATTCGATATTAAGATAATATAAAAATCCCCCATAAATTATATTTATAATAAAAAAATATAAAGTGTTGTTAAAAGTATATTTAATATTTTTAAAACCAAAAGTTGAAATTATTATTATTATCATTAATATAAATTTGAAAATAAAAAGAACAAAAGAATGTATATTAATAAATAATGTTAATACAGATAAACTTGCTAAAACAGAACCTAAAATTATTCTTCTTAATTTTATATTTCTTTTTAAAACTATTGATACTGTTAAAAGTATAAGAGCATCAAAAAGAAAATTTAATAATAATATACTGTCAATATATACTTTCACATGTATCACCAATTCTGATTATAAAAAAGAAGAAGTGAGATTTTTGTCGTTTTATTTATTAGTTATTTCTTTTATACTTTCTGTTTTTAACAAGATAACTTTATTTTCATCAATAATTCTTAAAAGTTCTTTTTCCTTTGGAATCTCATTTAAATATTGTATCTGGTAAATATTTTTACTTTTTTCTATTCTTATGTCTTTTGTTTCAATTAAAATTAATCCTACTATGTTTATCCTATAATCGTTTCTTTCTTCTTTAAAATGTTTTATATATCGTTTCATCTGTGATATATTTTGATTTGTAACTTTTCCTATTTTTAAATCTATTAGTAAAAAAGTATTTGTTTTTAAATCATAAAAAACCAAATCTATTTTATGAGTTAGAGAATTAATATTTAACTTATATTGTCTTTCATAGAACATAATATCATTTCCAATTTCTTTTTTGAAATTTGATAGATTTTTTATTATTTCATTTTCTAGTTCTTTTTCACTACGCTTTTTGTTTTCAATGTTTAGAATTATAGGATCACGTAGTGTTTTCTCTATTTCATTGCTAAATTCTCCTTTTTTTTGATTACTTATTATTCTTTCGATTGATTTGGATTTAATTAACTTTCTTGTTTCTTCTTTTGTAAGTTTCTTATTGTTTATTTCTTCAAAATATTTGAGAATAGTTTTTAAATCATTTAATACTAGTGATTCAACAATATGAGTCCAAGTTATGTTAGTAAAATATCCCATTATAAATAATTTTTCTAAGATATTATTAGATTGCCTCGCCAGCGAGGCAATCTTTTCATTTTGGTCCCATTTTACCAATAAATTTGATTTAAATATTTTATTAAACTTACACATTCTTTCAATATTTTGTTTACTAAAACCTTTCCCATATTTAAAAGATAATTCTTCACTAAATCGATTGATAACGTTATATCCATATTTGGAATTATGATTTTTTTTATATTCATTAATCATTTCTCCAATATTAAAGCACATTAAAATATGTTCGTAGTTAATCTTTCTAATTGTATTAGTTATTATTTTATCGGCTAAACATATTAATTTTTCTACATCTGCTATAGAATTTTCTTTATATTTAATAATTAGTCACCTCTAAAAACAATTATATAACAGTTAGTAAAGTCCATATTTTCATTGTTTTCAACTAAAAAAAGGCAGAAATTATAAAATCTGTTTATATTAGATTTTATAAAACTGTCTTTATTTATATTTTTTATAAGTTATGCACAAAATTATTTTACATAATTTCTGGAAGTTCAATAATTAATGTACTAAGTGCTTCTTCTATTAATTTATATGAATAGTCAAGTATATTGAGCAAATTATTCTTTTTAGAATTATCTGTTTCGTTTTTAAGATTATTATTTTGATAAAAATTATTTATTAAATTACATAGTTCAAATAAATATTCACATATATAATGAGGCATTCTATTATTAACTGCAAGAGTCAAATATTTATCAAATTCAGTAAGTTTAATTCTAAGATCTCTATCATTTATATTATATATATCAGATTTTATTTCAGATTTTTCATATTGATTATCTTTTAATAACTTTCTAATTCTAAGTGCAGTATATAAAATATAAGGTCCTGTTTTTCCATTTACGTCACTAAATTTACTTAAATCGAATATATAGTTTTTATCTCTGCTGTTTGATAAATCTGCATATTTTAGAATTGCATTAACTATTTTATCTAAATTTTCATCGGACATATTTTTATTGTCTTCTTTTTTTGATATAAATGTTTCTTTTGTTTCTTTTATCAAATCATCAAGTTTTAATACATCTCCACTTCTTGTTTTAAATGGTTTATTATCACTTCCATTTATTGTTCCAAATTTTATATGTTCAAGTTTATTATATGGAAAAAGTTTACTTTTATCACATACTCTAAACACCTGTTCAAAATGCATTTCCTGCCTTGCATCCACTACATAAAGCATATGGTCAATTGTATATTTATTTACTCTATCATATATTGTTGCTAAATCAGTCGTAGAATATAAAGTTGCTCCATCATTTTTAAGAAGTATAAAAGGTGGTATTTCTTTGGTATCAGTTTCTTTACTTACATCAATTATATAAGCTCCATCATCTAACTTTACTAGTCCTTGCTCATTTAAAAACTTAACTAAATCTTTAACAAACGGAAATGAATCACGTTCTCCAAGCCACAAATCAAAAGATATATCTAAATATTCATATAATCTTTTTATATCTTTAAGAGATACTTCTATAATTTTTTCCAAGTGTTCTTTATATTTATCATTTTCCTGGAGTTCCTTAGTTATTTTTTTACATTCATTTAATATTTCTTCGTTTTCATTACAAAGTTTATTCATTTCAGGATATATTTTATTTAAATAATCGATATCTACTTCTTCTAAATCTTTATTATCTCTAAGCATTCCATAGATAACTTCACCCATTTGAAGTCCAAAGTCTCCAAAATGAACATCACTTATAGTTTTATAGCCTTTAAGATTTATTATTCTTTTTATTGATTCTCCTATTATTGCAGGTCTTAAATGGCCAATATGTAAAGGTTTTGCAATATTAGGTCCACCATAATCAATAAAGAAAGTTTCTTTTTTTACTTCTTCTATTCCATAATTATTATTTATATTTTTATTTAATACTATATTTATTAATTCATCACTAACTTTTATATTAATAAAACCCGGCATCACAAAAGATACTTCTTTAAAGTATTTATCAAAATCTTCTAAAAGATTTATTTCTTCTACAATAAGTTCACCTATTTCTTTAGGATTTTTCCCAAAAGTTTTAGCAACGGAAAAAACAGTGTTTATCTGGTAATCACAAAGTTCTTTTCTACCAGAGTCACTTACTATATTATTTGAAGAATCTATTCTAAGTTTTGTAAAAACCGGCATAATAAAATTTTCTATTTGTTTTTTCATATCATTCTCCTAATCACTGACACGGACATTCTTCTTCACTACAGAAGCAGGAAATTACCTTATAATGTTCTTTTCCATTTAAATCATCAAAGTTTACATACATCGCACAGACTTCTAAATCATTCATAGATTCATCACTTCTTGGATCTGTCATTTTAGTTTTATCTTTATCAGGTTTTATATAACCCTCTTCAATGAGATTACCAACAGTTAATGTGTTTCCGTTATATTTAATACAATTTCCTGTTTCAAAATCATTTATATTGTCTTCTCCGTATTCTCTCGCAGCAGTTAAAATAAATTCAACTTGTGATTTATACTGATTTATTTTTATATTTTTAGAAACAGCCATAATACTAGGAAATAATATCATTACAAAAAGTAAAAGTAATGTTAAAGTCGCTAATAATTCAACTAATGTAAATCCTTTTTTACTGTTATATATCACTTTGACTCACTCCTTCATATTATCATTATAACATGTATAATTTAAGTTGTGAATTATAACTTAAATCTTAAATTATCTCTTTATACAACTCTTATTCAAAAAAGATATTGATAGAATACTTTTATTAATGTATAATGTTTTATAGAATAAAGGGAGAGCTAGATATGAAAAATTTTGATTTTGAAACTATGCCTATTGTTGAAATAGCAAACGATATTATATTAGACGCTGTTAATAAAAATGCTTCTGATATTCACTTTGATCCTTCTAGTAAAGGTCTTAAAGTAAGAATAAGAGTGGACGGAGAATTAATGGATTACTCTATTATTCCAATTCAATATAAAAGAAATATGATAAGTCGTATTAAAATGATTGCCTCAATGAATATTATGGAAACAAGACTTCCACAAGATGGTGCAATTAAAAGAGAAATAAATGGCAAAATTCTTGATCTTCGTGTATCTAGTATGCCTACGAATACTGGTGAAAAAATAGTTATACGTATTCTAGATTACTCTAAAAGTTTAGAAGGACTTGAACATTTAGGATTTAGTAATGCAGCTTTAGAAAAAATAAAAAAGATGATAAAAGTTCCGAATGGAATAATACTTGTAACTGGAGCTACTGGTTCAGGTAAAACTACTACAGTTTATTCTCTACTTCAAAAATTAAATAAAGAAGAAGTAAATATAATTACTGTTGAAGATCCAGTGGAGATGGATATTACTGGAGTAAATCAGGTTCAGGTTCAATCAGAAATAGGTCTTACATTTGCAAATGTTCTAAGAAGTGTCTTAAGACAAGACCCTAATATAGTAATGGTTGGAGAAATAAGAGATGATGAAACAGCAAGAATTGCAATAAGAGCAAGTATCACAGGACACTTGGTTCTATCAACTCTACATACTAATAACTCTCTAAATACCATTGAAAGACTTACTGATATGGCAGTTGAAAGATATCTTTTAGGTAGTGCACTTACTGGTATAATATCTCAAAATCTAGCAAGAAGATTATGTGACTATTGTAAAATTGAAAGAGATGCAAGTGAATATGAAAAAAACGTATTTAAAAAAGTTTTAAATGTTGATATTACAAAAATTATGAGTGCCAATAAAGAAGGATGTGAACATTGTTCTAAAGGTTATAAAGATAGAATTGCAGTACTTGAAACTCTTCTTATAAATGATGATATTAAAAATGCTATTACAAATGGACTTAAAAAAGAAGAACTTAGAAAACTTGTATATGGAGGAGACGTTATTACACTTCTTCAAGATGGACTAGATAAAGTTCTTAAAGGTGAAACTTCTTTTGAAGAAATAATGAAAATAATTGACCTTGATAATGATATTCAAAATTATTAAGATAAAAATAAAAAGGACTGGAGATCCTTTTTTTATTTGCTTATTAATTCAAATATTCTTTTTACCAAAATATCATGAGCTATAACATCTTCTCCACCAATATTTTTAAGTAATTCATCTTTTTCTGTTTGATATTTTTCTACCATTTCAGCAATAGTTTTTTCAAGTTCTTCTTTTTCTACTTTAAGATCTTCTTCTTTAATTATTGCATCTAATATAAGTCTATATCCGATTCTTTTATTCGCTTCATCTTTCATTTGTTCTTTTACGTTTTCTAGTTTTAAACCAGTCATTTCAAGATATTTATCTAAAGTGAAACCTTGATATCCTAATTGTGTATTAAATTCTTCAAGTAGTCTTTCTACTTCATCATTTGTAAGTTCTTCTGGGATTTCAAATTTAGAAGTTTCAACAACTTTATCTAAACATTTAAATATGTGTTCTTCTTCAGCTTTCTTTTCTTTAACAGCCATTAAATTGTTTCTAACTTCTTCAGTAAGTTTTTCAACACTGTCTACTCCCTCAAAACCTAGATCTTTAAAGAAATTCTCATTCATTTCAGGTAGTACTCTTTCTTTAATCTCATTTATTTTAACTTTAAAAGTTACTTTTGCTCCTTTTAAATCTTCTGAATGATAATCTTCTGGAAAAGTAAGATCAATTTCTTTTTCTTCTCCATTTTTCATACCAACAAGTGCTTCTTCAAAACCAGGTATAAATGAATTACTTCCAATTGTTAAAGAATAATCTTTTGCTTTTCCACCATCAAAAGCTTTACCATCTTTAAATCCTTCGAAATCAATTATAGCAATTTGACCATTTTTAAGTGGTTCATCTTCCATAACTCTTATTTCAGCAAACTCATCTTTAATATGAAAAAGTTCATGTTCTATTTCTTCTTCAGTTACTTCAACTTTTTCTTTCTTAATTTTTAAATCTTTATATTTTCCAAGTTTTATTTCAGGAGCTCCTACAAAAGTCATTTCAACTTCTACTAATTCAGGTGTAATATTTTTAATATCTACACTTGGAGCACATACTGGTTTAATAGTATCTTCCTTACTTAATAATTTATCATATACTTTTTTAAGTGCTTCATCCACTGCATCCATATATAAAGATTCAACACCAAATTTCTTAATGTAAACTTCTTTTGGACATTGACCTTTTCTAAATCCATCAACTTTTAAATCTTTTTTCTTTTTATTAAACGCTGTATCAATACAGTATTTCCATTCTTTTCCTTCTATTTTTTCATTATATACTTTTTTCATTTTATATCTTCCTTTCACTCCTAATGTATTTTAACATACTTTAATAAAAATGTGCAAATAAATTCCATTGTTTGACATTTAAAAAAATACCATATAATTTATTTTATTATTTAACTCAATTTCAACACTTATAATACATTTCTCCTAGTAAAAATTTTATCATGTTTTATATATTAAAATATTTTCATGATTGTTAGAATTCATATCATTTTGGTGCTCGTGGTCGGACTCGAACCGACATGATATCACTACCATCAGATTTTGAGTCTGACGCGTCTACCAATTTCGCCACACGAGCAGTAAGAAAATTATATCACTAAATTTTTCTTTTGGAAATACTTTAATCTTCAAGTTGCAATTCAAATATAATATCTCTTAGTTCCATCGCTCTTTCAAAATCTAAATCTTTTGCTGCTTTTCTCATTTCTGTTTCTAAATTAGTTATTAATTTTATTTTTTCAGCTTTAGTTTTCGGCTTGTAAGATTTCTCTTCTTCTATTATTTCATTTGATATACTATCTCTAATATCTTTCTTTATTGTTTCAGGAATAATATTATTTTTAATATTATACTCATTTTGTATCTTTTTTCTTCTATTTGTTTCACTTATAGCAAGTTTCATTGCTTCACTTACTACGTCTGCATACATAATAACATGCCCGTTTTTATTTCTCGCTGCTCTCCCTATAGTTTGTATTAAACTTCTTTCACTTCTTAAAAATCCTT
>CAZVIQ010000013.1:0-19246 GCA_964626795.1 uncultured Muribaculaceae bacterium | reverse complement strand
CCTTTAAAATTACTTTGGATTCTCCTACTAAAGAAGATATCATGTTCACTCTATTCGAGTATGAAACAATAATAGAGAACATTAAAAGTAAAAACAGTATTAAAAACGAATAAACTATTGATATCGACATAAATCCTTTTTTATTTTTCATAATGTTCTCCTTCTTTAATTAATTAACTATTGTAATTTAATATAGCCTTTTTCAAGTTCTTCTAAACTTCTTCCAATTTCTTTTAAAGAAACATATTCAGATTCGTCCATTTGAAAATGTTTGTTTGTAATCATTTCTTTAGCTCTTCTTGAAATTACATGAACCAACTTATACTTTGAATCTACTATAGTTAAAAGTTTATCAATTGATGGATATATCACCCTTATCACTCTCCTACTATAAACTATACTATAAAATGTGTTAAGTGTTCAACTTACTTGACAATCTTTGACATTTATTTTACTAAATTTCTAAGTCCTTCAAGTATTTCTACCATTGCCCAGGTATCCTGCTTGCAATAAACTCTTAAATTTTCCTGTACTTTTTTTCTTTCATAATCTTTCATTAAATCGTATCTTGAATATTCTACTAAAGCATCTGTACCATTCTGTATTTCTAAATCCGAATATTTTAGATTTGTAAATAAGGGTAATGTCTTTTTAATAGAATAACTTCCACTTTGCAATAAATTATAATAATTAATAGTTTTACTTCTTCTTTCATCAAAACCTAAATTACTATATAATTCCTCGTTGTTACGAATTATATATAACAAATCAAAACCAATATTATAAATTTGCATTAGTTTTTCTTTATACTCCGGAAATATTTCTGCAAGTTCTTTTATTCTTGATTTTTCAAAACCAACGTTTTGTGCAAGCATAGTTCCTTTTGAACCATCAATATTTTCTATAAGTGATTTTACTAAAGATTCTCTTTCATCATTTAAGGTTTCTGCAAGAAATATAAAATTATCTTTATCTTTATCACACTTTCCCGGTTCTTTTTCTATATGCAGAGAAAATTCAAAGCAAGATTGTGTATACGGTTTTTCACCATAGAATCTTGGTAACGGGCATGGAAACGTTTCAAAATCCAAATGATATATCGGATATTTTAAAACACTTAATCCAGCTCTTATTTTTTCCTTATCTGTATATGGAATATTACTGTCATAAGCTTCTCTTTGTATAATATGATTGTCACTTCTAAGCCAAGACTTAGGAATATCATCAAATTTATAATACCCATCATTTATTAAATCATACTTATCATATACCATTCCATTTTCATCTTTAAAATTTCTGAAACCTATATAATTATAACTTGTATTGTATTTAGGAAGTTCACTAAAACATATGTTTTTAAATTTACATTCAGTATTCTTTTTAAGTGCGCAGGCAACAGAAACTTTACATTTTGATTTGTCACTTTCAAAAATATATTTTTCAACATTTTTTCTGTCTACATCAATTTGTGAAACCATTGATTCAGTTATTTCATTCATATCAAAAACACTTATTAACTCATTACCGTTTAAATCTCTATTATATATACGTTTATTATTTTCTTTATATCCATCATAAATATAATTGCTGTTTAAAACAGCAAGGTAAAAATTAATTTTTTTATTTATTCCTCTACTTCTAAAATCATTTTCTATTATATATCTTTGAACTGCAAGGTCATATACATATTTGCCACATTCACTAAATCTATCTTTTAATTTTAATATTTTATCATTGTAGCTTTTCTGATTTTCATCAGTTATATCTTTTTTATTTAAATAATATATTCCTCCATTATCTATAAATAAAGGATATTTATCCTTACATCTCATACCATATTCTAAAGCAAGAAACTTTCTACTTGTTGTGGCTTTTACCTCGATTATATTTATTACATCATCTTTTTCATTATATATATCTACATAGCATAAGTATCTAATTCCATTTTTTTCAAAGTCAAAAGACTCCTGTTTAAAAGTTTCCTCACTAAAAATAGAAAAGCCACCAAAAGTTTTATGAACATGAAGTGCCGCTAAAAGCTCCACTTCTTTATAATATTCAAGCATTGCCTCCAACTGTTTATCTTTTTTTACAGTTAAGTCAATTTCTTCTCCGTCTTCTTCTCTAAACATATTTTCAAGTATTTCAGTTGTTTTCTCATCTTCCTCTTGTTTCTTATATTCTTCTATACTCATAGATGAAGAAAGTTTTTCTTTTCTTATCTCTTCCAAAGCTGCGTACCTTTTACATCTTGTATAATTTATAAAATCAGTTTTAGTTATTGCCATAATTCCACTTCCTAATAATTATTATATAATAATTATTTAAAAAAAAAAACGGTTAAACCGTTCTAAACCATAATTGACATGTTACAGGAGGTAAAAATGTTTTTGAATCAAATATTACCTGATATGCCGCATTATCCCAAGTTACATCTTTTGAATCAATACCACTGCACAAAGCTTGCATAGTATAATTCCCTGTAGTGGGTGTACCAGATGCTTTTTCCCCATCTATATATATATTTGTAACATTTAAATCATTAGTTCCAACAAATTTATATGGATCAGCTTTAGTACCAACTCCTACCACTTTTGTTTCCGGTAAAACATACATTGTTCCTTTGATATTTCCTTCATCACTGTAGTACTTTAAAGTAGTAGTTTCTGATAAGCTATCCAAATAATAAACCTGATTAGCTCCGTAAGTTGTTTTAGTAAATGTTTCTTTACCATTATTTAAATAACTAGTTTTCTTTAAATTAGCTTTAGTAAAGTTTTCTACGTTATCATATTCACTTTTAGATATAAGATCTATCTTTCTTGTAATATTAATAAGTAAATAATCTTCAGGATATACTAAAGTGTCATAAAATCCTGAAGCAAAGTCTGGATTTCCCAAATAAGTATTGTAAGTATATTTTGTCGCATCTGCATCTAGATTCATTAATGCTATCAAGCATATTGTTAAAGTAAATATTATTTTTTTCATTTCTTTTTTCCTCCTTTAAGAAACTGACGTAAATTCTATATTACAGTAAAGTGGTGAAACAATATTAGAAACGTCTATAGTATAGTTTGTATTATCCCAGGTTAGAACTGCGTTTCCATTATAGCATTTATAATTCATTGTATAATTGCCACTTGTAGGTATGGTAGAAAGCACTCCGTCTACTTTGATACTATACTTCATATCTCTTTTTGTAAAATTCAATGAGCATGTTATTGGTGAAGTAGTAATATCAAACTCAACCATACTGGTCATATCTACCCATCTTGCACTTCCACCCGTACAACTTGAAGTTAGGTCAAATACTCCAGTAGCCGGCATTTCAGTAACATAGCCACCATCTACTTTTATTTCACTTATTATTATATCAGAAATCGAATCAAAAATCACGTATGGATTATTTATTGTTCCTAGTCCTTTACTTTTTACTTTTGCAAGTGTCTTCAAAGTCAGTACTGGATTGATTTTTGAATCTTCTACTAATCCTTTTAACTTAATTTCACCATTAGCATCAATATAATATACTTCGCTACTTTGTAATGTTTGAGTTAGGTTTTCCACACCTCTATTTAAATACGAATCTACTGATCCTGTTTTTATATAATCTGTAGTAGTAAGCAGTGAAACACTTCCAGTTAAATAGTCAAGTTTATTATTTGGAAGTGCGTTGCTATAAGTCTGTAATGATGTTTCTAAACTACTGTAAGAAGAATTCTGATCATATGCTATATCTATCATCTTTACATACTCAACATCTTCCTCCATATATACTCCAAGTATTCTGTAAATTCGATCGTTATTTGTAATGTAGTTTCTTTTTTCTTCCCCTCCATAATAACAGGGTTCTGATTCAGTAGGAGTACATTCTGTATCATCTTTAACTATTTCTTTCAAAATTTTGCTACTGCTTGAATCAACATAATTTGTTTTAAATTTTTCACTATATCCATCAAGTTTTGCAATTGAGTTTACTGTGTTGTAGTTATATCCTCCTGTTACACCAAAATCTACAGTAGCTGAAGCTCCACTTGTATTTATTATTATTACTTTAACTGTTTTTTTATCTATGTCAACTTCTTTAGCGTTTATACTGCCTGAATAATTCCATCCTGTAACATCGCTGATAAATACCTGGCATTCAGTACAATTTGTTTTATACTGAAGTTTATATTTTGAACGTATTGGATTTAAACTGCCAATATCAACCATAACTGTATATGTATATTCATCTGGAATGGTAACTGTATTTCCGCTCACAGCTTCTGAATTTTCAACAACTCTCAGATTCATTGTATACATTAAATTACCAATATACATCTCACTTGCTTTATATTTTCCTGTAGTAACTATGAAAAGTCCAAAAGTCATTCCAAAAAACAAACAAAAACCCGCTACCACAAATGATAACTTATTAAATTTACTTGTAAGTATTCTTTCCAGTTTTCTGAGATTTCTTAGTATATTCATTCCAGTTACCTTTCACTATATATTCTCATATATATTATAAATTATTAAATCTCTATAATCAAGTTTTAATTAAAGATATAATAAATCTTAAGTATATATAAATGATTATATCTAACTAGTATAAAAATATTTGTGCAATAAAAAAGAGCAACTTTTTTTACTTTGCTCTTTAAAAATTAAAACATTTGACAGCAGCCTGGATTTACATTTGATACAACATTTTCTTCACAGCAAGTATAGCAAGGACTATAAGTATGTCTATAAACATGATGATTTATTATTCTTGTATTTACAGGTACAACATGCGGTACTTCATGTACAAATTGTCTATGTACACATCTTTCTCTAGGACATTCATAAACAGGTGGGCATACTATCCCACAAGAAGAAGGACAGCCTCCAGCCATAGGCATATCACATGAAGACATTGCACTCATTTCCATGCTTTTACTTTGTGCGCTCATTTCCATGTTTTTACTTTCTACATTATATCCTTGGTACATACCAAATTCATTATTCATATTAAACAACTCCTTTTCTTGTATATTTTATGTTTTATTAAATATTAAGTATAGGTAATTGTTTAAAATTTTTTTAAATGACTAAAATGGAAGTTTCATATTTCCATTACTCATTTGTTTCATCATAACTTTCATCTGATCAAATTGTTTTAAAAGTCTGTTTATTTCTTCAACACTTCTACCAGAACCTTTAGATATTCTTATTTTTCTTGTAGCTTTTAAGATGTTAGGATCTTTTCTTTCTTGAGGTGTCATTGACAACACTATTGCTTCAATATGAGACATTTGTTTAGGATCAATATTAATATTATTAAGTCCCATATTTTTTGCACCAGGTATTAATTTTAATAAATTTTCAAGTGGACCCATTTTCTTAATTGTTTTAATAGTACTTAGAAAATCAGTTAAATCAAATTTACCCTGCTGCATCTTTTTAGCAGTATTAAGTGCATCTTCTTCAGATAACACTTCTTCTGTCTTTTCAATTATTGAAAGTAAGTCACCCATTCCCAGAATTCTTTCTGCCATTCTTGTGGGAATAAATTCATTTAAACCATCTAATTTTTCGGAATCACCAATCATTTTAATTGGTATATTTGTTAAATGTTTTAATGAAAGAGCAACACCACCTTTAGTATCTCCATCCATTTTTGTTAAAATACAACCTGTTAATTTTAATTTTTCATTAAATCCTGTTATTACATTTATTGCATCTTGTCCCATCATTGCATCCAATACTAAAAGTATTTCTTGAGAGTTAGTTTCATTTTGAATGTTCACAAGTTCATTCATAAGTTCTTCATCTATTTGAAGTCTACCTGCAGTATCTATAATTACATAGTTAAAGTTATTCTCTTTTGCATATTTAACAGCATTTTTAGCAATTTCAACAGGATTGCCGTTTCCTTCTTCATAAACTGGTATTCCTAAAGAAGAACCAAGCTGCTTTAGCTGATCAATCGCTGCTGGTCTATAAACATCACAGGCTACAAACAAAGGATTTTTCTTATATTTCTTTCTAATATAATTACCAAGTTTTCCAGTTGTTGTTGTTTTCCCACTACCTTGAAGTCCAGTCATCATAACTATCGTAGGATTTGAGTCAACTATAAGTGGGCTCGCATCTTCTCCTAATAAATAAACAAGTTCATCTTTTAATATTTTTACAAAAAGCTCTCCCGGTTTAAGACTTTTTTGAACTTCTTCTCCCAGTGCCTTTTCTTTTACTTTTTCAGTGAATTCTAAAACTATTTTATAGTTTACATCCGCTTCTAAAAGAGCAAGTCTTATATCTCTCATTATATCTTTTACATTTTCTTCTGTTATTTTTCCATAACCTTTTATTTTTTTAACAGCATTATCTAATCTCTCTGATAAAGTTTCAAACATCTTTTCCTCCTATTTGTATATAATATTTATAAATTCTTCTATTAATTTTTTATCTTCTGTTCCTATTATTAAATCATTTATTTCTTTTAAATGTAAAGCTTCTTCTGTTCTATTAATTTTTTCATTGGCAATTTTTAAGGTTTTACCCACAATAGCTTTACTTACTCCTAAGTTTTCAGCAATTTCAGTTAAAGACATATCTTCAAAATAATAATACTCAAAATATTCTCTTTGCTTTATAGTAAGAATATTTTTATATAAATCATATAATTCTATTAGTTTTTCTCTTTCTAACATATTAAAACTCCTTAAACAGTCCATAAATATATTTTTCTATATCAAAAGGCAATAGATCCTCTTCTTTTTCACCAAGTCCAATATATTTAACTGGAATATCAACATTTTCTTTTATGGCAAGTACTATTCCACCTTTTGCTGTCCCATCCATTTTTGTAAGTACTATCCCTGTTATATTTGTTATTTCCTTAAAATTCTTTGCCTGACTTATACCATTTTGCCCTGTAGTTGCATCAATTACTAAAAGAGTTTCATGAGGTGCATTATCTACAAGTGTTCCAATAACTTTGTTCATCTTTTCAAGTTCTTTCATTAAATTCTGTTTATTTTGAAGTCTTCCAGCTGTATCAATAAGCACTACATCAATATTTTTGTTTTTCGCTTCATTGATTCCATCATATATAACACTTGAAGGATCTTTGGATTCATTTCCAAAATACTGGGCATTTACTCTTTCTGCCCATTGTTTTAATTGGTCAGTAGCGCCTGCTCTAAAGGTATCACCTGCAATAAGCATAACACTTTTACCATCTTTTTTAAGTTTAGAAGCAAGCTTTGCAATTGTAGTTGTCTTTCCAACTCCATTAACTCCTATAAATAAAAGTACAGTCATTCCTTCTTTATTATAATGAATTTTACTGTCTATTATATCATTACCAACATATATGAGCATTAATTCATCTACAATAACTTCCTTTAAAAATTCAAAGTCTGTAATATTTTCTTCTTTAACTCTTTTCTTTAATTTATCTACAAAATCCATTACTGTATTTACGCCAATATCAGCCATTATAAGTATTTCTTCAAGTTCATTATAAAATTCATCTGTTACTTTATTATATTTAAGTCCTAAGATATTTATATTGTTTACAAAATCATTTCTGGTTTTTTCAAGACCTTTTTCATATATTTCTATATCATTATCTTTTTCTTTATTAAATACTTTTTTAATTTTATCAAATATGCCCATTGCTTCTCCTTATTTACTTTTATTTATATTATATTCATCGAGTACTTTAAATAAATTTTCTCTATGTCTTTCATGTATAAGTAGTATACCATTTTTTATTTCCAAGAATTTGTTTTTTTCTTCTTCGTTCTTTGAATTGTTTTTTATTATATCATCTAAAAATCTTTCAATTAACTCTTTTGTTAAACTTTCTAATTTATTTCTAAAACTTTCTCTTTTTTCTTTTGTTACAAATCTAAAATAAACTTCTAAAGATTTTTCAAATGACAAGTATAAATTGGAAGGTTCAACTGATAACCTATTATAATTACTAAGTGAATAAATATTATCAAAATCATAATAAGGTGTTAAATGAACGCCATTTTCATTTTCTTCAATTTGATAATTATTGAAGTGTCTATCACTATCACCTGTTAATAATGTAAATTCATATAAATCAGTTATTTCACTCATCAAATTACTTACTATATTATTTTTATCTGGATGGTTTCTATATCTATATTCAAGAGCGTGCCATAGAACGTCTAAATTATTTAATGTATCTGCATTATCAAAATCATAGTTACCATAATATTTTAATATTTCTTCTTTTGTCAGTGATTTTCTATATTCCTCTAAAAGTTCTTTTCCTGTTATATATATAGATCCGGTTTTAAGAAAAGATTTTGATAATAATCCTGATACATTAATTTTTTTCCAAAAAGATTTCTACCATAATAATTAGCTTTATAATAATGAACTGAATATTTCTCATAAAATTCACAAATTTTCTCACCAAGTATACCTCTTAACCAGTGATAATCTTGATTCTCTTCAAAATAAGGTTTAATAAAATAATAAATATCACCGTTTAAATCTTGTAATCTAAAAAACCAATCTTTTTCATCATCTAAAACAATTAATTCTTTAGAGTCTATTAATTTATTTAAATCGGCATTTTGAAAATTTGTCATAAATTACCTCATATAATTATTATATAATAATTAAAAGTAATAGACAAATTTTATTTTATATTGTATAATATATATTAATAAATTAACTTTTATTTATGGAGGAAAAATTATTATGAAAAATAATACAGATACGAAAGTATTTGCTTTAGGTGGTTTAGGTGAAGTTGGAAAAAACATGTACTGTATTTCTAAAAATGATGAAATTATTATTATAGATGCAGGTGTTATGTTTCCAGAAAACAACCTTTTAGGTATAGACTATGTCTTAGCGGATTATACTTTCTTAAAACAAAACGAAAAAAACATTAAGGCTTTATTTATAACGCACGGTCATGAAGACCATATAGGCGGTATACCTTTTATTGTGCAAAATTTAAATATTCCTAATATATATGCACCTAATGTTGCATTAAAACTTATTAATTTAAAACTTGAGGATAGAAATATTAAAATAAACAGTTTAAAAGAATATAATGAAGATACTATTATAGAGTTTAATAACTTTAAAATAGAATTTTTTAGAACTACACACTCTATTCCAGATTCTTATGGAATAATGGCAGAAACTGAAGATGGAATCATCATAAGTACAGGAGACTTTAAGTTTGACTTAACTCCTATAGGCCCTATGGCTAATATACAAAAAATGGCAAGAATAAGTGAAAGAGGCATTACTCTTTTAATGAGTGATTCTACTAATGCGCTTTCATCTGGATTTTCAAACAGTGAAAGTATAGTTGATGAAACACTTTCTGAAATATTTAGTACTACAAAAAGTAGAATAATTTTGGCTACTTTTGCAAGTAATATGTATAGATTAACTCATATTATAGAGACATGTAGAGAAAATGGGAGAAAAATTGCTGTATTTGGAAGAAGTATGAATAACAATATTCAAATTGCCAAGGAAAGTGGATATATAAAAGATGACGGTATTTTTGTTACAAGTACTGAAGCAAATAATTTAAAACCGCATGAAGTATGTCTACTTTGCACTGGTTCTCAAGGTGAGCCACTGGCTGCGTTATCAAGAATTGCAAACGGGAATGATAAAAACATTACTTTAATGCCCGAAGATACAGTAATATTTTCGTCTTCGCCAATTCCAGGAAATGCTTTAAGTATTAATAGAGTCATAAATAAGATTTATTTAAAAGGCGCTAAAGTATATACAAATACAACTGACCAGGATATACATACAAGTGGTCATGCTAAACAAGATGAATTAAAACTAATGCTTAGAATTTTTAGACCTAAATATTTTATGCCAGTTCACGGTGAATATAGGATGTTAAAAGCACATGCTGATTTAGGAGTAATGTGTGGGGTTCCTAAAGAGAATACATTTGTTCTTCAAAACGGGGAAATTCTATCAATTAAAAAAGGAACAGTTACCAGAGATGGTAAAATTCCTATCAATGATATATATGTTGATGGAACTAGAATTGGTGAAATAAGTTCTTCTATTATTAAAGACAGAAAAATAATGTCAACAGATGGAGTGCTAATTGTAATATTAAATATTGATTCAGAAAATAGAAAACTTATCATAGACCCAAATGTTACTACAAGAGGATTTGTCATTGTAAATGAAAATTCTGATTTACTATCAGATATTCAAAATAAAGTAAAAGAAATTGTAACAAGTGAACTTATCAAAGCAAACTTCAATATAATAGATTTAAAAAACAGAATTATATTAGAAATAAATTCTTATATAATAGAAATAACAGGCAGAAGACCAATTATAATTCCTATGATATTAGATTCAAAAACAGTGTAGCAATAAACTACACTGTTTTATTATTCAATTATATAAGGTATCTCTTTACTACCAGTTCCATTTGTAATTTCAATGTTAGATTTTAGAGAAACTACGGGACGCACCCCAAGCCCGCTGTATAAATGTACAGATGAAATAGGTCCTTGAGAATCTAGATAAGCACTAATTTTGTCGCTTTTTATATAAAAGAATTATTTTTCTTTTGCTTTTTGTATCATATAAGATATTTTCAACATTAATTTTTTACTAAATATTCTCCCTGAAAATATTAGAAGTTTCATTTGAAATGATGGTACAATAATCATTTTATTTTTTAATGCTTTGTTTATTGCATATTTCATAACTTTATCACTATCAAGACCTTTTACTGCAAATTTAACGTTTGCTCTATCATTAAATGCTGTTTCAACTGGACCCGGACAAAATGAACTTATGTGTACATTGCTTCTCTTTCTTCTTAACTCTTCATAAATAGCATTATCTAGACTAACAAGATAACTCTTAGTTGCGTAATATGTATTTAATAAAGGTCCTCCCGGAGTTAAACCTGCAGCACTTGCTACATTAAGAATATGTCCTGAATCTCTATTTACCATATCTCTTAAAAACAACTTTGTAAGAACATGATATGCTTTTATATTTAAATCTATCATATTAAGTTCTTCTTTTAAATCAGTATTTACAAATTCTCCCGCAATACCAAACCCTGCATTGTTAATTAGTAAATCCACTCCTAAGTTTCTAGTTTCTTCATATAATTTATATAAATTTTCTTCTATGGATAAATCCATAGAAAATATTTTAACATCTGTTTTTAATTCTGCTTTTATTTGTTCTAATTTTTCTTTACTTCTTGCTACTAGTATCAGATCATAGCCTAAATTAGATAAATAGTAAGCAGCACTTTTACCCATTCCACTAGATGCTCCAGTTATTAATGCTTTCATTATATCACTCCTTTATTTTTTGTTAGCATTCATCATTTTTAATTATATATGGATTAGTGTTGGTACCTTCACCTTCACTTACTGTTATACATGACTTAAGTGAAACTGATGGTCTTACTGCTCCATCTGCTCCTACTCCGTTATAAGGATATAAGTTTCCATCTGTGTGCACCATCCAGTTAATACCATAAGTAGTAAAGCTAGCTGGAGTCATAGTCCACCAATGTTTAGATTTTGCGTTTTCCATTATATATGAATTAGAATTCCCAGATCCGTTACGTACTAAGCCTGCATATGAAGCTTCATCTCCTGTTAATAATGCTATAGGATAGCTTAAATATTTATTTCCTGTGCTTATACTCGCTGTATATCTACTTCCATTTGTACTTGGACACGAATACGTAGGTCTTTTATTTGTCCATATCCTATCATATGAAGCAAAACGAATGTTAGATCCATCTACTCTTTCACTACTTCTATCATTACAATATACTGCAGTATCACTTAGATAACTTGAATATGAATTTAAATTAGTGTTATACCAAGTATCCACTATTCCTTTTATTATACTATTTGTTTGCACTCCTGAGTATTCACTTGTATTATACGTATATCCTACATAGTATTTATTATTAGAACTTGTATTGAATGCAGTTGAAGTGCTTATAAATGCACTATTTTCCGAAATTCCATCTCCTGAGTATGCCAGTTTTACTCCACCCTCACTTGTTGTTCTTACAATTCTCCATAAGTAGCCTCCAAATGATAGCCAGTTGTTATTTACTGCACCTCTATAGTAATAGATTCTTTCATCGTCTTCTCCATATTGTGTATCTGCCGTATAATATAATCCTTCTCCTAGCACTTTACTAAAATCTAAAGATGAATCACCTTCTGCAATATTATCTTTTAAAATTTTATCTTTAACGTTTAGAACCTTACTTTTCAGACTTATTATCAAATCATTCCCTAATTTTATATTTACGTAATTATTTGGTTCTTCTGGCAATTTTAATATTTCATTATCCTCTAAAGTTGCTTGTTCATTTAATAAAAATGTTACCTGTTTACTTCCTAATACTGTCTCTCCTTGTTTTATATATAAAGTATGTATACCTACTGATACATCTTTTAATTCATAATATCCAGTTTCATCAGTTATTGTACTAATAGGATCACTGTGTAATTCTACAGTTACATTTGGAAGTGCATTATCATTTTCATCATATATGTATCCTCCCATTGCAACACCCATTACCTTAGGGACAATTTTTAATTTTCCAGAAAATACAGCTCCCATATTTTCATTCTGATTACTTCCTGTCTCTTTAAACTTTACTGTTATAGTATAGGTTATTTTTACTTCAGGATCTATACTTGATGTTAAAAGTGTACTTTCTGTTGAAGGCATCACTTGATTTAATGCTTCTCCTCCACTTTCATTGTCACTTGTTATTGTATATATCAGATCTTCATTTATAAATGTATTTACTACATCTGTAATATTAATATCAAATTTTTGCCTTCCAGTTCCAATATTCTCTACTGTAAAAGTTTTTGTTTTTGAACTTCCGGGAAACGCATTATCAAGATTAATTGCATCTGTATCAATAAATACTAATCTTAAAGTTGCAGTTGTTAATACCGTATTTTCTGCTTCTTCATTACCAGTTAAAGACACTTTAAAAAAAGCATATGTAAGCCCAATAATAATAAGTGTTACTGCTACTACAAACATTATTCCAAACATTAATATTTGTCTGCTTTTTTGCATCACTAACCTTCTTTACTTTCTAGATTTATTTTATCATTTTCAATTCTACTATTCAAGTATTTTTCGATATAATTCGACAATTAAATATATACACAAAAAAAGAAGTTACTATTTAGCAACTTCTTCAGCTCTTGTCTCTCTTATTACAACTACTTTAATAGTTCCAGGATATTGCATTTCTTCTTCTATTCTTGCTTTAATATCTCTGGCTAGTTTATAACTTGTAAGATCATCTATTTCCTCAGGTTTTACAATTACTCTTAATTCTCTACCTGCTTGCATTGCAAAAGTTTTTTCAACTCCTGCCATAGAATTACCTATCTTTTCAAGTTCTTCAAGTCTCTTAACGTAATTTTCAAGACTATCATTTCTAGCACCAGGTCTCGCTGCTGAGAGTGCATCTGCTATCTGAACTAAAACAGATATTGTATTAGTCTGTTCTACATTCCCATGATGAGATTCAATAGAGTTCACAATAATATCATCTTCACCATATTTTTTCGCAAATTCTGCGCCCAATTCAACATGACTTCCTTCTACTTCAAAATCTATTGCTTTACCTATATCATGTAAAAGTCCTGCTCTTTTAGCTAGTGCTACATTCTCTCCAAGTTCACTTGCTAAAAGTCCTGTTAAGTGTGCTACTTCCTTAGAATGCTGAAGTGCATTTTGTCCATAACTTGTTCTGAAGTTCAGTTTACCTAAAAGCTCTACAAGTTCAGGCGCTACTTTAGCAATTCCAAGTTCAAATAATGCTTCTTCACCTTTTTCTCTAATAATTGTTTTAAAATCTTCACAAACTTTATTATACAATTCTTCAATTCTAGCTGGATGGATTCTTCCATCTTTTATTAAAGCTTCAAGTGTAACTCTAGCAATTTCTCTTCTTAAAGGATCAAAACTAGATAAAACTATTACTTCCGGTGTATCATCTATAATTAAATCTACTCCAGTAATTGCTTCAATAGTTCTAATATTTCTACCTTCTCTACCGATTATTCTACCTTTCATTTCATCTGTAGGTAAATCTACAGTAGAAATTGTCTGTTCACTTGTAACATCATTAGCATATCTTTGCATACTTCTGATTAAATGCTCTTTTGCAAGTTTATCTGCTTCTAGTTTAGCTTCATTTTCTTTTTCTTTAATAAACTCAGTAATCTCTCTAGTCATTCCTTCTTCTATTCGTTTCATTATAAGTTCTTTTGCCTTATCTTTTGAATATCCAGAAATTTTTTCCAGAAGATCTACCTGTTCTTTTAAAACATTCTCCATTTTTGCATTTTTTTCTTGAATTTCATTTTGTTTCACTAATAAATTTTTGTCTTTTTCGTCCAAATTTCTTTCACGGCTACTTAAAATATCGTCACGTTTATCTAGACTTTTTTCACGATTAATAATTCTTTCATTTAAATCATTTAATTCTTTTTTCTTTTCTTTAATTTCAATATCTGCCTGTTGTTTTTGTTTATAAGTTTCCTCTTTTATTTCAAGAATATTATCTCTTTTAATCTTTTCCGCTTCTTTTTTAGCATCTGTGATTAATTTATCAGCTTCCTTTTGTGAAGCATTTAACTTTATTTTATTAAATATTACTACAGCCAATGCTCCTACAAACAATCCAACTATTATCAGCAAAATGGAGAAACTTAACTCTTCCATAATCATATTCCTCCACTCTAATTTAGAAGTTGTGAACCACTTCTATATTTATTTTAAGATTTTATGATTATAAAGTCAAATTATATTATAAGTTTTTTATTTTTTTATTTTTAATTAAGTTTTTAATTACTATAAAAACAGTACATATAACGGGCATGATTAAAACTGGCAATCCTACAAAATAAGGGAATTTATATCTCATAAATAAAGCTTGAATAGTTGTCGACTCAAATAAAACTGTTACTAAATAAGTAATTATTAAATTAAAAATAATTGTAATACTATTTATAACAACAGGTTTTGAAACTTTTATTTTATTAAATGTTGTTAAAAAGTAACTCTTTATAAAATAACTAGTTAAAAATGCTCCAGATATTAAATTGAAAATCCAATGCAAAGATAAAAAGTTTTCTACATTATCAAAAGCTGGACTTATAGAAAGTTTTTTTATAACATAATACTCTGGATATTTATACATAGTTATAACATCTACTCCTACTATAGACATTGTCATAAAAAACACAAGAGTCATTAAAAGTGAAGCAACAATATATCCAAATATAACAAACTTATTAACTTTTTCTTTTTTTACTATATTATCTTTTGGTATACATAATAATGAAAAAAACGGAGTATACGCAAATACAATAAAATTATATACAGAAGTTATTATTGGTTTTATACCATGTGAAAGAATAGGTTTTAAATTTTCTAAATCTACAAATTGGAACAGTGCAGTTGTTATTATAACATGAAGAAACGCTGATATAAAAAACAATATTTCTATTACTCTGGAAATGCATTCTATTCCTTTAATGGTGCCATATATTACTGGGATTATAAACAAAAATGTCAAAAAAAGTATAGGAGTTTCTGTCAGATATTTAATACTTGCAAAGTTACTCACTGCCCAGATAATAATTATTAATACAAAAGCCATTAGCAAAGTAAAAAATAAATTTAATATGGAGCCTATAAATTTTCCAAATAAAACAATGTTTTTTTCAAATATGTTTAAAGAAGGTTCGTAGTTCATGAATTTATTAAAAAACAATATCGGAATTATTCCTATTACGAGAGAAATAAGTGATACAATCCAAGTATTTTCTCTTGCAGATAAAACCGTTATTATATTTCCCATTCCTACAAATAACGAATTTCCTATCATAGTTGCTATTGCAAAAACTTGAAATGCACTTATTTTATTATTTCTTTTTATCATAAAATTTCTCCTTAAAAGTATTTACTGTCGAGCCTTTTTGAGGGGTATTTAATTTTACTTTTATTTTATATTTTATATTTGGAAAAATTTCATACCAGTTATCTTTATTTTTTTCCCAATATTTATGATTATTTTTGTTAAGATAGTCTCCAAATCCAAAAATATCTGAATTAAAATCATTTATAGCTTTTTTAATAGAACTTTCCATTATTTCTTTAATTTTTTTCTCTGCTAGTTTAGTAATTTTATCTATACCTTTTTGTTTACTTAAATCGATTTTACAATTTACTTCGGAAACTGTTGCTACTCCACTTAGATTTATTGAAACATTTGGAATGTTATCTTTAATTTTTATTTTTAATTCTGGCTTTAATTTTATAATTTCTACACTTGCAGCATCTTTATCTTCGTTACAGTCAAATGAAACAACACCTTCAAGCATTTTTCCAATTATGATATTATATCCTATACTTTCTTCTTCACTAAGAGTTCCAACCATTTTCGCATCTTTAAATACTGCTAATTCTTTTAAAGTAAAATCAGTGTTTGTAACACTATTTTTCAAGTTATCTATATTCTCGCCTTCTTTTACACTTCCACGTATTTTTTTTATTATAGGCAGAACTGCTTCTACTCCTTCTTTATATAACATTGAGACAAAATTATCATAAGTAATTGCAGTTATACTTCCTACATATTTACTATTTGAACTTATAATTGCCATTATATTTGCTGAAGGGGTAGTTTCAAATGGAGGTATTATTTGCAATATATCATAAGCAGAACTATCGACTGCAACTACCAAATCAAAATCTTTTCTAGATTCAGAGTCTCGGAAAAGAAAATCTAAGCTTTCAATCATATATTTTTCTGCCACCAGTTCACCAAATATTACAGATTCCAAATGACCAATATAAAGCTTTTTTGGAGATTCGTAAATCATATTACGTAATGCCTCATGAATCGTTTTATCTTCATGTTTATAAACAATGACTGGACTTTCATCTATACCACTAGATGTTTCTCCACCAGAAGACTTTTTTGGATTCAGAATTTGTGCACTTATTATGAACATATTTTCTTCTTCATTATAGTCAATTCCTATTGAACCTGCAATTGCCATTTCATTTAACTCTCTATAATTCCAACACCCTGATAAAAATAATACAAGGACTAATAAAACTAAAATTTTAATTTGTTTCATCTTCTTCTGTCCTCCTACCTTTGGTCATATTATCAGTTAAATAGGTTTTTCTTCTAAAGTATTTTCTTTTTTTAGTAATTACTATACTGTCACCTAAATCCTCTTTAATTAGAGGAGCAATTGGAGTTAAAAATGGCAAACCAAGTGAGTACATGCTAGTTATGTTAATTAAAAGTATAAGTGTTGCTATAAATATTCCAATTATTCCTGCGAGAGAAGAAAAAATTACAAAAGTTATTCTCCACCATCTTATACCATTTATTACATCTAGATATGACATTATGAAACCACTGATAGATGTTATAGCGATAACAATAACCATTATTGGTGAAACTATACCTGCTGTAACAGCAGCTTCACCAAGAACTAAAGCACCAACTATTGAAAGAGAACTCCCTATTACAGTAGGTATTCGTGTATCAGTTTCTTTAAGTATTTCAAAAGTTACTAACATTAATAAAGCTTCAATAACCGTAGGAAAAGGAACACCACTTCTTTGTGTAGCAAAATTTACTAAAAGCTTTGCTGGTATTGCTTCATGATTATATGTTGTAATCGCAATATATAATGCAGGAGTATAAACAGTTATAAAAAATGCAACATAACGAATAATTCTAGTATAACTTGCATTTAAAGGTTTCTGATAAAAATCTTCAGCGCTGTGAAACAGTTCAGTAAAAGTAATAGGTATTATAATTACTAACTGTGTATTTTCAACAACTACTGCAATTTTCCCTTTTAATAAATGTAGAGACACGAAATCTGGCTTTTCTGTAGAAATAAAAGTAGGAAAAACATTTTTACTGTTTTTATTTAAAATTAATTCCATTGCATTATTTGTATCAAAAACGCAGTCAACATCTATTTCAGATAATTTTTTTTCTAAGATATCTACAAGCTCCTGACTGGCAATACCGTTAACATACATAATCGCTAGTTTAGTTTTGCTATATTTTCCTACAGTTAGTTCCTTTATCCATAAATTTTTATCTCTTATTCTTTTTCTAATTAATCCAATATTAGTCTGATAATTTTCAGTAAAAGCATCTTTAGGCCCTTTTATTGTTGTCTCAATTTTACTAGTTTCAATAGTACTATTTAAAGTTGCTTTTGTTTCTATAGCCAAGCATTCCTTTTCACCATCAACAAAAATTAATGTGAATCCCGAAAAAAGAAAGTAGAACATATCTGTAGTTTTATTTACTCTCACAATTTTATTAACTGGGATACTTTGTTCTAAATATTCTAAGATATTTTTAATTCTACTAACTTTAAATAATTTTGATTCATGAAAAAAATCTAGAACAAAATCATTTACTACATCTCTACCTGTCAAAGATTCACTAAAAACTATGTGTAGCATTGTACTAGAAAACATAGTATCTCTAAATATAATATCAGGATTGTTATTTGTTTCTTTGTTGATATATTCTTTTATTTCTTTAAAAGGAACATTTAAATTTTTCATTATAATTCACCATATTTATATAATTTACAAAAATTGGAAAAATATAACAAAAAAACACCGTAATTATTTTAATTAAGATGTATTTTTATATTTTTTTATTTTGTGTTTTTATTAAAATTATAATGTTCTCTAATTTTATTTTCTAATTCTTCCTTTAGAACTAAATTTTCTTTAAGCATAAACTTCACATTTTCTTTTCCCTGTCCAATTTTTTCGCCTTTATATGCATACCATGCACCACTTTTTTCTATTATATTGAGATTAGATGCAATATCACAGATTTCTCCTTCTCTGCTAACTCCTTCTCCATACATAATATCAACTTCTGCTGTTTTAAATGGAGGAGCAACTTTATTTTTAACTACTTTTACTATTGTTTTATTTCCTACCACATCAGTTCCGTTTTTAATCTGTTCTGATCTTCTAATATCCAGTCTTACTGAAGAATAAAATTTTAGTGCTCTTCCTCCAGGAGTAGTTTCAGGATTACCAAACATAACTCCAACTTTTTCTCTTAACTGATTTATAAAAATACATATTGTGTTTGTCTTACTAATAACACCACTTAATTTTCTTAAAG
>CAZVIQ010000012.1:0-20997 GCA_964626795.1 uncultured Muribaculaceae bacterium | reverse complement strand
GTAATAAAAGAGATGGAAGTTTTATTGAATTAATTGGAACATATAGTCCGCTTGATGAAATTAAATACAATATTGATAAAGAAAAAGCGTTAAGCTGGTTAAATAAAGGAGCAGAACCAACAGAAACTGTAAGAAGTTTATTTAGTAAAGTTGGGATTATGGAAGAATTCCATAAATCAAAAAACAGTAAATAATGTCGTTGGTAGAATTTGCAGAATTTCTTGTAACTGGACTTACTAAAGAATCAGAATTAGTTAAAGTAAAAGAATTTGAAACTGAAGAAGGACTAATTTTACAAATACTAGTTAGCGATTCAGATATGGGTAGAGTTATAGGGAAGCAAGGTAAAATTGCTAGTTCAATTAAAACTTTAATTCAGACTAAAGCTTATAATGAAGGAATCAAAGATATTAAGATTAATATAGATTCATTTTAAAATAATTAACTTTAAAGTTAATTTTTTTTTGAATAAAAAAAGAGTAATTTTAAATTACTCAAGAGATTTTTTTATAAAATTATCAAATAAAGGATGAGGTTTTGTAGGTCTACTTTTAAATTCAGGATGGAACTGACATGCAATAAAATACTTATGCTTAGGAATTTCAATTATTTCAACTAGATTTGCTTTAACATTAATCCCTGAAAACACCATTCCTTTTTCTTCAAGTAAATCTTTATATTTGTTATTAAATTCGTATCTGTTTCGATGTCTTTCAAGTACTAAGTCTTTTTTATAATCTTCATAAGCTAAAGTTCCTTTTTCAATTTTACATTCATAATTACCAAGTCTTAAAGTTCCATTCATATTTACAACTGCTTTTTGTTCAGTCATTAAACTTATTATAGGAGTTTTACACAAAGGCTCAAATTCTGTCGAAGCAGCGTTTTCAAGACCAACAACATTTCTGGCAAATTCAATGATTGAAAGTTGCATTCCTAAACCTATTCCTAAAAAAGGAATGTTATTTTCTCTGGCATATTTAATCGCATTTAGTTTACCTTCAGTTCCTTCATAACCAAATCCGCCTGGCACTATAATACCTTTTGAATTTTTAAACAATTTTTTTAAATTTTCTTTTTTGTTCTCTAACACTTTCGCATCTATCCAGTTGATTTTAATTTTAGTCTTATGTTTATATCCGGCATGATATAAAGCTTCTTTAATGGATAAATAAGCATCATGAAGTTCAACATATTTTCCAACAAGTGCAATTTCTATTTCATCTTTTAAATTATCAACAGTATATATTAAATCTTCCCAATATTTAAGTTTTGCTTTTTTAGCAGGAAGATTAAACTTTTTTAAAATTGCTTCATCAAATTTTTGATTATAAAAGTTCATTGGAATTTGATATAAATTTTTTACATCAACAGCATCAATAATATTTTCTACAGGAATTGAACAGAAAAGAGAAAGTTTCTCCTTTAAACAGCATGGAGTTGAGAATGGCGCCCTGCATACAAGTGCATCTGCTCTAATACCCATATTTCTTAAATCTTTTACACTGTTTTGAGTAGGCTTAGTCTTAAGTTCATTAGATCCATATATATAGGGAATTAATGTAGTATGAATAAAAAATGTATTTTCGATTTTTTGTTCATATTGAATTTGTCTTAAAGCTTCAATAAAAGCTACTGATTCAATATCTCCTACAGTACCTCCGATTTCTGTAATAACTATATCCGCTTTTGAAGTTATACCTGCTTCATATACTTTGTTTTTAATCTCATCCGTAATATGCGGAATCATTTGGACAGTAGCCCCTCCGAAATCTCCATTTCTTTCTTTTTCAATAACAGAAGAGTATATTTTTCCACTTGTTATACTTGAAGTATAGTTTAATTCTTCATCAATAAATCTTTCATAATGTCCTAAATCTAAATCAGTTTCACAGCCATCATAAGTTATAAAAACTTCTCCATGCTGTATTGGATTCATTGAACCGGGATCAACATTAATATAAGGATCAAATTTCTGCATAAATATTTTATATCCTCTTGATTTTAAAAGTAGGGCAACACTTGATGCAGTGATTCCTTTACCTAATCCTGAAACAACTCCTCCTGTAACGAAAACATATTTTGTCATAAATAAAAACACCTCACAACTTCTGAGATGCCATTAGGCTCTATTTAATTATATAGTATTTATAGAAATAAATAAATAGGCAATTTTATTATTTTTAAGTATTTTACCTATTTAAGCGTCCCCCTTTATAGTTAAAAGGCATATTTTATAGTGAAAGGGATAGTTATGATAGATGTAAAAATTAATTCAAAAAATGTTAAAGAGGGTGATATATTTATTGCTTTAAAGGGAATAAACGATGATGGACACAAGTATATAGAAGACGCTATTAAAAATGGTGCTTCTAAGATTATTTGTGAATATGGAGATTATGAAGTCACCACATTAAAAGTAAAAAATACGAGAAAATTTCTTATAAAACATTTGAAAGAAAATTATTATAATAACATAAAAAATCTTATTTTGATTGGCATTACTGGTACAAGTGGTAAAACCACCACAGCTTTTTTAACTTATCAAATGTTAAATGGTCTAAAAGAAAAAGCTGCATATATAGGAACAAATGGTTTTTATATGAATGAATTTATAAGAGATCTTGATAATACAACACCTGATCTTTATGAAATTTATGAAATGCTTTTAGAATGTAAAAAAGAAGGAATAAAATATGTTGTTATGGAAGTAAGTTCACATTCACTCGCATTAAAAAGACTTGAAACATTGCAATTTGATAGAGCATGTTTTACCAATCTTACAAGTGAACATATGAATTTTCATAAAACTATGAAAAAATATTTTAAAAGTAAAAAGAAATTATTTAAAAAACTAAAGAATGAAAAAATATGTATTATTAATGAAGGAAAATATTCAAAAAAATTAATGAGATTAAAAAACAATAATATATTACTTAAAAAAGATGATTTTAAGTTTATTAGATATTATATTAATAAAACAAAGTTTAAATTTTACTTTAAGGATAAGATATATAAATTTGAAATACCTCTGGTAGGAAACTATAATATTTGGAATTATCTTGATGCATTATTATTAGTTCACTCACTTGGATTCAAAATAAGTAAAATAAAAAAAATAAAAATTACTCCTCCTAAAGGTAGAATGGAACTTATAGAATATAAAAACAATTCGATTTTTATTGATTATGCACATAAACCTGATGCAGTCCAAAAAGTATTAGAACTAGCTAATACTATAAAGGAAGGTAAAGTTATTACTATAATAGGCTGTGGCGGTAATAGAGATAAAACCAAAAGACCTATTATGGGACTTCTAGCGGCCAGCGGAAGTGACTATGTAATATTTACCAATGACAATCCAAGGACTGAAGATCCTATAGATATATTAAATGATATTACAAAAGATTTAAAATATGATAATTTCGAAGTGATTATTGATAGGGAAGAAGCTATAAAAAAAGGAATAAGTCTTTTAGGTAATAAAGATATATTATTAATTTTAGGTAAAGGTCATGAAGATTATCAAATAATAGGTAAAGATAAACATCATTTTAGTGACAAAGAAGCAGTTTTAAGAAATATATCATAACAAAATATGATATACTTTTTATATTAAGAAAGGATTATAAAAATGGAGTTAGTTGATATTTATAATGAGAGACACGAAAAACTAAATTATACTAAAGAAAGAAAAGAATTAGTAGAGGGAGAATACAGATTATCCTGCTTTATATGGGTACTAAATGATAAAAATGAGCTATTACTTCAGCAAAGACTGGCAACAGCTAAAAAAAAGCCTAATATGTGGGGAACAACAGCTGGAGGAGCACAGGCAGGAGATACTAGTTTAGAAGGTGCTTTAAGAGAATTAAAGGAAGAACTAGGAATTGAAGCAACAAAAGATGAGATGGTTTTTATTGGTTCTTATAAAAGAGTTAATGATTTTGTAGAAGTTTGGATGTGTAAAAAAGATATTGAAATAGATAGTCTTGTTTTAGAACCTTCTGAAGTCCAGTCAGCTGGATGGTTTAGCATAGAAGAATTTGAGGATATGATTAACGAAGGAAAAGGAATTGATTCAGGCTTTGAAATTTTTAAATTATATTATAAAAACTTCTATAATAAATATTTAGAAATTATAGATGGAAAACCAATATTGAGAGAAAAACAATAAATATATTAACAATTTTTAGAAATTTAAAGAAAAAGTTTGATATAAACTTTTTTTTATGATAGAATTTATTTGTAAACTATAGGAGAGTGTTTATTATGGCATTTGGCAAATTAAAAGAAATATTTAGTTCTGAAGAAGAAGTTTCAAACAATGAAGATGAGTATTATATAACTAAAGCAGAAGAAGGAAACAAGAAAAATCTAGAATGTGGTGGGAATAAAATGGTTCTTGTTGAGCCAAGAGCATATTCTGAAAGTCAGCAAATTGCAGATCACTTGAAATCAAGAAATGCAGTTGTTGTTAATTTTAAAAGAGTAACTTCTGACCAGGCTAAAAGAATTATTGACTTTTTAAGTGGAACATTATACGCTATAGGTGGAGATTTACAAAAAATAGGTGGAGGCATTTATTTATGCACACCTAAAAATGTTAATGTTCAAGGAAAAATAACAGAAGAAGATAAAGAAGATAAACAAAAAACAGAAGATTCTGAATGGTAAAAATAAAAAGAGGTAATGCTCATGAGAAAATTTGACACAGTTTTTCGTGGATACGATAAAGTTCAAGTTCAAAGCTCGCTGGATGAAATTATTAAAGCGTATGAAGGACTACTTAATAAGAGTAAAAACACGGAAGAGGAAAACAGAAGATTAAAAGAAAAAAACGATTATTATGAAAAAATTGAAAGTACTTTAAACCGTGCTATTTTTGCCGCTGAGTCAGCATCTGATCAGATAAAGCATTCAGCAAGAGGAGAAGCTGAAAGTCTTCTTACTGAAGCAAAAAGAAATTCAAACAGGATAATAAATGATGCTCTAATGAAAGCAGAGAGAATTCAGAATGAATCAGATAATTTAAAAAGAAATGTAGTTATATACAAAAGAAGACTGAGATCAATTATAGAAAGTCAGTTAGAAATAATTGATGAAATGGAAAAAATAGATTTAAGAGATATTGATAGAGATTAATATCTTTTTTTTATATGAAAATAATGTTATAATATTTCTAAGAATAAGGAGTGGCTAGTATGTTTGGTAAAATACTTTTTATAAGTGATACCAATGTTGAAGTTGAAAATCTATCACAAAAGATAGAATCTTCACTTTTAGGTGTACATATAATATTTGATTCTGGTATTGAAAAAATAGTTGGTCAGATTATAGATATAACTCTGGAAAAAATTAAAATCATATTAGTTGGAGAAATCTTTAATGATTATTTTACTTCTGGTATTGTAAAAAAGCCGAATTTAAATAGTAAAATAAGAATTATTTATAAAAATGAAGTTCCTTTTTTACTTGGAAATCAAAATAAAGAAAGTAAAGATGATTTTTATATTGGTCAGTCTGTTATTTATCCTGATTTTTTAATAAGTTCGGACTTAAACAATTTTTTTGCAAATCACTTTGCTATAATTGGTAACTCTGGAAGTGGTAAGAGTTGTGGTTTTGCGAGAATTATTCAGAATTTATTTTATAGAAATGAAAATAAACCCATTAATTCAAATATAGTAATTTTTGACGTTTATGGCGAATATCACAGTGCATTTCAAAAAATAAATGAAATAGCTGGCTTAAAAGTTAATAATTTAAGTTCAAGAGTTAAATTTGCAGAAGGCTCAGTTGTAAATATTCCACCTTACTTTTTAAAATCAGATGATTTAGCTATACTACTGGGTGCAGAAGATCCTAACCAAATTCCTATTTTAGAAAAAGCACTTGATTTTGTCTATCTTTTTTCAGAAGAAGAAAGTATAGTTAAAGATCATAAATCTCAGATACTTGCCAAGGCACTTTTAGATATTGTCGCTAGTGGAAAAGTTCCTACACAAATCAGAGATCAAATAATTGCAGTTTTATCTAAATTTAATACAGTGGATCTTAATCTAGATTCAACTATTGCTCAACCTGGATATGTCAGAACCTTAAGACAATGTTTAAACATAGATTCAACCGGCAAAATAAATTCAATACAGCTAGTTGTAGAATTTCTGGAGGTTTTTTCAAACAAGACAATGGAAGTTTACAAATCAAACAAACCTGTAGCGTATACATTAAATGATTTATACGATGCTTTTGATTTTGCGTTAATAAGTGAAGGAATACTAAAAAGTGATAAAGTATTTGATAAGGCAAATATACTAAAAATAAGACTTGATTCTATAATAAATGGAGAATATGCAAAATTTTTTGAAGTTGATGAATATATAGATGAACAGACATTTATAAAAAATCTATTTACTTCTCCTACTGGAGAAAGAGTACAGATATTAAATATAAATTTAAATTATATAGATGAAAGATTTACAAAGATATTAACTAAACTTTATTCTAAGATTTTCTTTGATTTTTGTACAAAAATAGAGAGTCGTGCTTCTTTTCCAATTCATATAATTTTAGAGGAAGCACATAGATATGTTCAAAATGATAATGATATAAATATAATTGGATACAATATATTTGACAGAATAACAAAAGAAGGAAGAAAATATGGAATATTATTAGGATTAATTACTCAAAGACCTAGTGAACTTTCTAATACAGCTTTATCACAGTGTTCTAACTTTATTGTATTTCGTATGTTCCACCCTGAAGACATAAGAATTGTTTCAAGTATCAGTTCGAATATAGGAGAAGACACAATAAAAAAACTTAAATCTTTAAGACCTGGAGTTGCATTAACTTTTGGGACTGCATTTCAATTACCTAGCTTAGTTAAAATGGAAATGCCTGATCCTAGTCCTCAAAGTACAAGTGCAAATATAGAAAGAACCTGGTTCTAATAACGTTTATACAAACAATTTTTATAAAAAATTAAATAAATGTTGTGGTTTTCCGAACAAACTGCAAAAACATTAGAGGAAGCTGGAGTTTTCAATTCTAATGCTTTTTCAAGTTTAACAGATAATTTAGTTAAACAAAGAATATTAGTAAAAATAAAGAAATATTATTTGAATAAATAGTATTGTAAAAGTATGAATGTAAAAATATAATAATTAAGTAGTTTGTAATATAAAACAGAAAGTGAGATATATGAATAAAATAACTTATTATAACAAAAATGGAAAAATAGAAAATATTGAAGATTTAACTGAAGAGAACCTTGGACATATAAATGGAATGCTAACTAAGTTTACTTTGAAAAACGGGAATAATATGATAGGGTATGCTGATCCATTTAAAAGCTATAAAGAAGAAGAATATGATGATAAAGTCCATGATTATCTTTATTTATGGACTTGGGATAATATTGATGAAGAAACACATCAGTTAATAGGAAATGATGCAATTAAATATAATCAAACCTTTAAAAGAGTAGATATAAATAATATAGAAAAAGTTGACACAATTTTATATAGTAATCCAAGATGGGGTGGAAAATTAACAAATAAGTTTGAACTTTAAATAAATATAAAGGAGTTTATAAGTTTTAAAACTTCAGATGGATTAGAAAAAACGTTTAGCATAAACGTTTTTATTTTTTAAGAATTTCAAATACTTCATCAAGAGTTTTACCTTTTAAATTATTTTTATATATTGGAATCATATGTATATGATAATGTTTAACTTCCTGGATGATGCCATTATTCTGAACTATTCTAAGTCCATCAAAATTAAGTTTTTCTTTAAGTAAATCATATATCTTTTTAATAACACTATTCATATAGCCAAAAGTTTCATCATCCATTTCAGTTAAATCTTTAATATGTTTTTTTGGAATAATAAGAAGATGTCCCATTGAGTTTGGATTAATATCCATGAAAACTTTAACAATATCATCCTCATATAATGTTTTAGATGGTATTTCACCTTTTATAATTTTACAAAATAAACAATCCATTTTTTCTATTCACCTTAAATATATTATAAATTATTTCACTATTTTATTCAATAAGTATGTTTTGGTACATATATATTTTTTAATAATGCATAAATTAAAATAGAAAAAGGAGAAAATAATCATGAATGTAGAAAATGATTTTCCTATGAAAAAAGAAAATATTATTTATTTTGATAATGCTGCGACTACTTATAAACCAAAATGTGTACTTGAAGAGATAAGAAAATATTATGAAAATTATACTTCTAATATACACAGAGGTGACTATAATATAAGTTTTACAGTGAATGATCTATATGATATAACTCGTGAAAAAACAAGAAAATTTATCAACGCTCGCAACAAAGAAGAAATAATTTTCACTAGTGGATGTACAGAATCCATTAATATGATTGTATTTGGCTTTTTTGAGCAGATTTTAGATAGTGGAGATGAAGTAATCTTAAGTAAAAGTGAACATGCGTCAAATATACTTCCTTGGTTTATTTTATCACTTAAGAAAAACATTAAAATAAAATATATTCCACTTGATGAAAACTATAAAATAACAAAAGAAAACCTGTTATCAGTTATCAGTGAAAAAACAAAGGTTATATCGCTTGCACATGTTACAAATGTCATTGGAGATGAAAGAAACATAAAAGAAATTGTTTCACTTGCACATAAAAATAATATTCTAGTCATAGTTGATGGAGCACAGAGTGTTCCACACATGAAAACAGACGTTATCGATACAGATGCTGATTTTTTAACTTTTTCTTCTCATAAGATGTGCGGACCTACTGGTGTTGGAGTACTATATGGAAAATTAAATTTTCTTAAAAAAATGCTTCCACTTAAATATGGTGGAGGTATGAATGAGTCCTTTACTGATTCTGGTCTTGAGCTCTCTCCTGTACCAGGTAGATTTGAAGCAGGTACACCTAATATAGAAGGAGTACTTGGTTTTAGTGGCGCACTTGATTATATAAATTTAATAGGTATTGATGAAATATATAAACACGAACAGTTTTTAAAAAATTATCTGCTTAAAAGACTTAAAGAAATTGAATACATAAAAATATATAATGAAAATAGTGAGGGAGCAATAATACTTATAAATGCTGATGATATTTTTCCTGGAGATTTAGGATTATATCTAAATACTAAAAATATTTGTGTTAGAAGTGGAAGTCACTGTGCAAAATTACTTGGAAGTGAGACAGGTTTAGAAAATACTGTTAGAATTAGCTTGTATTTCTATAATACCTATGAAGAAATAGATGCACTCATAAGTGCACTTAAAGATAAAGAGGGGTTATATAATTTTGCTAAATAAATCAATGGATATTGTGAAAAAATGTTTTAGTAGTTTAAATATTACTAAATATTTAAAAAAATAAATAAAAAGATAAAAATCTGAAGACTTATGTTTTTGGATTTTTATTTTTAATGATTTTACTCTTTTTTTTAATTCTGCTAACATAATTTTGAAAGGAGGCAGATATGCTAAATCAGACTATTTTAGTAGGAAGACTTACAAAAGATCCAGAAGTGCAGGAAACAGAAAATGGTAAGAAAAGAACTTCAATTATTTTGGCGGTAAACAGACCATATAAAAATGTTGATGGAACATATGATACTGACTTTATAAGATGTACATTATGGAATGGAATTGCACAAAATACTTCAGAATATTGCAAAAAAGGTGATGTGGTTGGTGTAAAAGGTCGCATAGAATCCAGCTCTTATGAAAAAGAAGGTGTTATAAAATACAGTTTCGATGTTGTAGCAGAAAAAGTAACATTTCTTTCTAATGCTAAGTCCGAAGAAAAGTAACTTATTAATAGTTTACTATAAAGTAACTTTAATAAATAAAGTTGTTTTTAATTTATAATTGAAAATAGATATATAGAGGTGAAACAAATGATAAATGGAAAAAGGCTAAAAGAACTTAGAATTGGCCGTGGTTTAACTCAAACAGAGTTGGGAGATATTATCTCTGTAACTAAAGCAAGTATATGTTGTTATGAAAAAGGAACTAGAACTCCAACTATCGAAAACCTTATTGATTTAGTAAATTTCTTTGGTGTAAGCTCAGATTATTTAATGGGCAACGATGTTATTGTTGAAATAAAAAGCAATAAAAACAAAAAACTTTTTATGACCGAAGAAGAAGTTATATTTATAGAAGAACTTAGAAAGAATAAGTATCTAGCTGAAGTACTTCTTGAAGACCCTAAAAGAAGCTTAGAACTTATCGGAAAGAAAATAGGATAATATAAATGCAGAATTACTGCATTTTTTCTTTACTTTAAATTTCAAGTTAATTATAATAAAAATAAGGAGTAAAAATAATGAGAAATATTGGTACAGTTGCAATGGGAATAAGGACCCCTATAATTAAAAGTGGAGATGATTTGGCAGGAATCATGATTGATTCTCTCTTAAAAGCAAAAGAAAGTATTGGCTTTGAATTTAAAGACAGAGATATAGTTGCAGTTACTGAAGCAGTCGTGGGAATAAGTGAAAAAAACTATGCATCCATAGATCAGATTAGCAAGGATATAAAAAATAAACTAAAAAGTAATAATATCGGAATAGTATTTCCAATATATTCAAGGAATAGATTTGCTGTGCTTTTAAGCGCAATATGTCGAAGTACAAAGAAAATAACAATGCTTATGAGTTATCCTAAAGATGAAGTTGGAAATGATATTTTATTTGAGTCAGATCTAGTAAAATATGGTATAAATCCATATAGTGATACAATAAGTGATGCAGAATATATGGAAAAGTTTTCGTATCACAAGCATTTATTCACTGGTGTAAACATTGTAAATTTTTACAGAGAAGTTGCACAGAAAGAAAATTGTGATATAGAGTTTGTTTTCAATAATAATCCAAAAGAAATATTAAAATATACTAATGATATTTTGGTATGTGACATCCATTCAAGAGAAAATACTAAGAAAGCTTTAAAAGAAACGAATGCAAATGTAATTGGACTGGATGAAATACTTAAAGAAAGTGTGGATGGAAGTGGATATAATAGTAAATATGGCCTTTTAGGTTCTAATAGATCTACAGAAGAAGTGGTAAAACTATTCCCTGAACATGGACAAAAATTAGTCGAAGAAGTACAAAGAAGATTAAAAGAACTAACTGGTAAAACTATTGAAGTATTGGTTTACGGAGATGGTGCTTTTAGAGACCCGGTCGGACACATCTGGGAACTTGCTGATCCTGTTGTGAGCCCGGCTTATACAAAAGGACTTGAAGGAAGCCCAAGTGAATTAAAACTTAAATATTTGTCTGATAACAAGTTCAAAGATTTAAAAGGTGAAGAACTTATTATCGCAATGAAAGAGGAGATTAGAAAAAAAGATGCAAATCTTTTAAATAATATTGTATCTCAGGGAACTACTCCAAGAAAATATACAGATCTGATAGGGTCTCTTTGTGATTTAGTAAGTGGTTCAGGTGACAAAGGTACTCCTGTAGTTTATATACAAGGATATTTTGATAACTATGCAGACTGATAAAATTTTAAATTTTTTCATAAAAATTAATGATTTACAAAAAACAAAAAGATATGAAAAATATCCTATATATAGAGAAAGTGTTTCAGAACATGTTTTTAAATTAATTCTCATTATAAACTATATGTTTGATGAATTAAAACTTAAGCTAGATTATAAGAAATGTATAGAAACAGCTTTATATCATGACTTTGGTGAAATGGACATGGATTCAGATATAGATGCTTATGAATCATTAGAAAAAGAACTTGATAAAAATGAAATAGAAAATTTAAAAATTATTGAATTATCAAAATATGACAAAACAATTAAAACTGCATATGACGAATATGAAAATAAAAAATCTCCTGAGTCAAGATTTGTAAGAGCTTGTGATAAAATTGAAGCATGCATACATGTGTTAAGCATGGATTCAGAAATTATGAATTATGAATTTTTTGCAACTTATTCAGATAAGACTATTAAAGATTTTCCTGAACTTTTACCTTTATATAGAGAAATAAAAAAGCTAATGAAGAAAAAATATATAAAATTCGGATATCCTTGGAAAGATGATTATGAAATTTAAAAGATTAATTTAATATTTAATGTAATAATTAGAAATAAAATGTATATTATATATTGAGAGTGTGATCTTGCTGAAGTATCAGTAGGCGTCACACTCTTTTTTCTATTCAGTATCATTGTATAGAACTCGTTTTTGTTCTATAATAGATATATACTTAATTAAATTAATAGGAAGTGATAATATGGAAGAAATTTTAGAAAATAGAAAAGTTGAAAACGGAATTATTATACCTATAGAAGTAAAGTTTGATGAAGAAAATAAAATTATTAGAGTAACTGACGATTATATAGATATAAACTATAAATCTATAGAAACATCATCAAGAGTATTATCTAATTTATATCCATATAAATTTAATTATTATAATTACATAGTTTCTTCAATAGAATCAGTATTACAATCTTTAAAATATAAAGATAAAAAAGCTAAAATCTCCTGTTATGATTACTTTGGCGTAGATGCTTGGCATTTAAGAGGAATAACCCCATTTGACTGGCAGAAAGATGGAATATTATATACTCCTTATGGATTAGTAGACAGATATGACGAAGAGTATCAGGATTTTTTGGATGAACTTTATTATCTTGCTTTTCAAAACCCTATTTTTAGAAGTAATTTAGAAAAAATGGAAAACAAAAAATTAGATCATACTATTGGTGAAGATGATACTCATCAGACAACTTTAACAAGAACTGAATATATTAGTAGAATATATGTACTTAGATATTGTGCAATAAATAAAGTATATGAACAAGATGAAGTATTAAATATCTTTAAAAAAGTAAGAGAAGAATTAAAACAAGGAGATTAATTATGAAAGTAGAAAGAATAGTTACAAAATACTTTGAGCAAAACTGTTATTTAGTTATAAAAGATCAATTTGTTCTTATAGTTGATCCTGGTTCTTACTTTGAAAAAATTAATAGTTTTATTAAAGCAAATAATTTGGTACCTCAAGGAATATTAATAACTCATTATCATTTTGATCATATAGGCGCTCTTAAAGAGTTAAAGAAAGCTTATAACATTCCTGTTGTGGATATAAAAAACAAAATAAAATTAGAACATTTTGATTTTGATGTTATTGAAACAAAAGGTCATTCAAGTGATTCAGTATCATTTTATTTTAAAAACGAAAAAATTATTTTTACAGGAGATTTTCTATTTAAGGGTGATATAGGAAGATATGACTTTGAAGATTCAAGAGAAGATGAAATGAAAAAATCTATTAAATTAATTAAAACTTTTGATAAAGATATTTTAGTTTATCCGGGGCATGGAGAGAGTACAACAATTAATGATGAACTTCTTTACAATGAGTATTTGAGGTAGTATATGTTTGCAAGTGTATTAATAGAGTATAGTGTTAAATCATTAAATAAAGAATTTGATTATATAATTCCTGAAGCTTTAAAGAATAATATTAAAGTAGGACACAAAGTTCTTGTACCTTTTGGTAAATCAAATGTAGAAGGATTTGTTTTAAAAATTCATGATAAAAAAGAAAATATAGAGTATAAAGAAATAACAAAACTTATTGAGCCTGAATTTTATTTGACAAAAGAGCTTTTAGATTTAGGGAAATATATAAGTAATAAAACTATTTGTAATAAAATAACTGCATATCAAGTAATGCTTCCTAAAGCATTAAAAGCTTCAGTAAAAACTTGTATTAATAAAAAGAATATATGTTATGTAAGTTTGAATGAAATTGATACTAAAAAATATATTTTAGAAAATAAAAGAAATAAAAAAGAGATAGAAATTATAAATTATTTGATAGAAAATAAAAAGGTGTTGAAAACTGAACTATATTGTAGTAGTTTGAGTACATTAATAAAAAAAAGAATAGTTAAAGAAGAAGTCTGCGAAGTAAATAGAGAAGTAGATTATATCAAAGAAAATAAAACTAAAATAAATCTTACTGAAGAACAGCTTAAAGCATATCAAAGTATTATAAATGAAAAAGAAAATAAGAAATTTTTACTTTATGGAGTAACAGGAAGTGGCAAAACGGAAGTATATATAAAAGTAATACAAAAGTATCTTAATGAAGGTAAAGAATCTATTTTACTTGTTCCTGAAATAAGTCTTACACCCCAGATTGTATCTAGATTTAAAAGTGAATTTGGTGACAAAGTTGCAGTTCTTCACTCGGCGTTAAGTGAGGGAGAAAAATATGATGAATATAGAAAAATATTTAATGGAAATGTAAAAATTGTTGTAGGAGCCAGAAGTGCAGTGTTCGCACCATTTACAAACATAGGTGTAATAATAATTGATGAATGTCAAAGTCAAAGTTATAAACAGGATAATGCTCCAAGGTATGATGCGATAGATATAGCACTTAAAAGATGTGAATATAATAATGCCAGGTGCATTTTAGGAAGTGCAACTCCATCTCTTGAACAATATGCGAGAGCAGAAAAAGAAATTTATAAACTTATAAGTCTTACCAAAAGAATTAATGAAATTCTACCTGAAGTTATTCTTGTAGATATGAATAAAGAAGTAAAAAAGAGAAACTTTATTATCAGTGATGACCTAAATTTAAAGATTTTAGAAAAACTTAATAAAAAAGAACAGATAATTATAATGCTTAATAGAAGAGGATATTCTACTTTTATAAGCTGTTCATCATGTGGTTTTGTACATAAGTGTCCACACTGCGATATATCATTAATATATCATAAAAGTTCAAATAATCTTAGATGTCATTACTGTGGTTATAATATTAAAATGAAAGATGTCTGTCCTAACTGTAATGAAACATCTATTAAGGATTTAGGACTTGGAACTGAAAAATTAGAAAAACTTTTTAAAGAAAAATATAAAACTGCTAAAATTCTTAGAATGGATCAAGATACCACAAGTACAAAAGGATCTCATCAAAAGTTAATTGATAGTTTTAAAAATAGAGAATTTGATATACTAATAGGTACACAGATGATTTCTAAAGGACTTAATTTTCCAAATGTCACTTTAGTGGGAGTTATAAATGCAGATGCTTCTCTTGCTATACCTGATTATAAATCTGGTGAAAGAACTTTTGAGTTATTAATGCAAACTGGAGGAAGAAGTGGAAGAAATAACCTTCCTGGTGAAGTATTGATTCAAACATATAATCCTGAAAATTATGTTTTAAAATACATTAAAGACTATGATTATAAATCGTTTTATAATTATGAAATGAATATAAGAAAGAGACTTAAATATCCACCTTATTATTATATGGTATCAGTAAAAGTAGTAAGTTCTGACTATAACTTAGCAAGAGATGAAAGTGTAAAAATTCATAAATACTTAATTAAAAATCTTGATAATTCATTTATTGTATTAGGGCCATCTACCGCTCCAATATTTAAATTAAGCGGTAAGTATAATTTTCAAATAATAATAAAATATAAAAAAGAAAGTAATCTTTATGAAACATTAAAAAGTATAAATGAAATGTATGATTACAAAGAAGTAAAAATAGAAATAGATACAAACGCATAATATTTAATACATTATAAATACCATATTATATCAAATTTTGTTATAATATTAGTGATGGAGGATAGATAAATGAAAACTTGTGCTGTTATATATAATCCGGAAAGTGGACATTTAAAAAATAAAAGGTTAATAAAAAAAATTGTTGATGTTTTAAAAACAAAAGATTATGAACCTGTATTGTATCAGACAGAATATGCTCATCATGCAGAAAAAATAATGGAAAATCTTCCATATTATGATTTAGTAATCTGTGCTGGTGGAGATGGTACACTAAATGAAATAATTGAGGGTAATTTTAAAAGAGAAAGAAAACTTCTAATCGCACATCTTCCTTTTGGAACAACTAATGATGTGGGTCATATGTTTGGATATTCTAAAAATCATATAAAAGATTTGTTTATGCTCTTGAGTGGTGAAATTAGAAATGTTGATGTATGTAAAATAAATAACAAGCATTTTATATATGTAGCCTGCTTTGGAAACTTTGTTGATGTGAGTTATAAAACTCCAAGAAAATGGAAAAAGCAGTATGGTCAGCTTGCATATGTTTTCTATGGTTTACAAAAATTTGCAAAAGAAATTAAAACATTTAAACTAAAATATACAATAAACGGTAAAGAGAAAGAAGGAGAGTATTCTTTTATATTTGTTACAAACAGTAACCGTATTGCAGGACTTAATAATGTATATAAAGATGTGAAATTAAATGATAATATGTTTGAAGTAGCGCTTTTTAAATCTAAAAATCAAATTGAATTGATAGGAATAATAAGCCAGTTATTAGTTACAGATATTAAAAATGTTCCTAATATAGAGTATATAAGAACAAATAATATCAAATTAGAATTTGAGAGTATTCCTGAAAATTCATGGGGAGTTGATGGAGAAGAGTACTGTCATAATACAAACTTCTTTGATTTTGTAATAACAAAAGAAATGCAGATGATGCTTCCTAAAAGAAATATAAATAAATTATTTAATGAAATTAGTGAATAAAAAAAGGTAGTAATCTTAAAATTACTATCTTTTTATATGTTCAACAGGTTCAAATAGTAAACCAATATTTATTATACCTGCTAAGCCAATAATAGAGTAGATTAATCTAGTTAATAATTCCTTAGCACCAAATAAAGCAGCTACAAGATCAAAGTCAAATATTCCAATCATACCCCAGTTTAGTGCACCGAGTACTGTGAATATAAGACAAACTTTTTGTAAAGTTTCCATTATACTCCTCCTTACTAAATAGTTTAAACAAAATTGATTTAATTATTCATATATTGATTATAGTTTCAATATAATTAGGTATAAGTAAAGGAGGAAGGTTTTGAAGAAAGTATTATTATTAATATTTATGTGTTTGCTCTTTGCAGGGTGTGGAAAATCTAAAGAAGAAGAAATAGTTAAGAAATTTGAAAAGAAAATAGCAGGTGTTACAAACTATAATTTAGTAGCTAAAATGGAAATAATAAGCAACGAAGAAAGTTATAATTATGATGTTAATGTAACTTATAAAGAAGGAGATTATTATAAAGTCTCACTAATAAATACAGATAATTCACATGAACAGATAATATTAAAAAATGAAGAAGGAGTCTATGTTATAACGCCAGCACTTAACAAAAGTTTTAAATTCCAAAGCGAATGGCCATATAATAGCAGTCAATCTTATATTTTAGGTTCAATTTCAAAAGATTTAACAAATGATACAGAAAGAAAATATGAAGAAAAAAATGAAAAACATATTTTTGTAAGTAAAGTAGATTATCCTAATAACAGTAGTTTAAAAAATCAAAGATTAACATTTAACAAAGATACTGAACTTGAAAAAGTTGAAGTTTTGGATACATCAGGGAATTCACTTATAATTGTAAAAGTAGTTTCAATAGATTATAAGATAAAACCAGATAAAGAATTTTTTGCACTAGAAAATAACATTGATAAAGAATGCTGTGATGAAAGTAGTGTAAGTTCAGAATTAAAAGATATTGTTTATCCTATGTACTTGCCAGTAAATACATTATATAAGGGAGAAGAAAAAATAAATAACAAGGAAGTTGAAAGAGTAATTTTAACTTTTACCGGTGAAAAACCATTCATACTTGTTGAAGAAACTGCAAGTGTATCAAAAGAATTTGAAGTAAATCAAACTGGTGCAGAACTGGTTGTTTATGGAAATATACTTGGAAATCTTACTGATACATCGCTTGCATGGAATCAGAATGGTATAGATTATTATATAATAGGACAAAACTTAACAAGTGAAGAACTATTACAGATAGCTTCTTCCACTTCTACGGTTGCAATAACTAAATAAATATAAGCGCAGATATCTGTGCTTTTTTTAATTATCAATAATTATTCTTATAAATACATGTTATAATAAATCTATATAAATATTATAAATAAATCAAAGGGAGAAGAAAGTATACAAAATTAAAATAAAATAATTGATAAGATAGTCATGATGAAGATAAGAATATTGATATATCCTATAATATAATAAAAGAGGTGATATATTATGGAAAGATGGATGTTTGGGGAAAATGCTGATGAACTATTAAACAAAGTTATTGAAAGAACGAAAACTGCAACATCATCTTTATATAGTGGAGAGAAACCTGAAATAGGTGAAAAAAGTATAATAATTAATTCTTCAAACCAAGATAAATGCATAATAGAAATAGTTGATTATAAAATACTAAATTATGCATACATGACTGAGGAATTTGCTATTTTAGAAGGCGAAGGTAACTTGGAGGACTGGAAAAGTATACATAAAAGATTTTTTTCTAAGGAACTAGATATCATGGAAGAAAATTTTGATGAAGAAACGAAAATACTTTTTGAAATATTCAAAGTTGTAAAAATATTCGAGTAAATGCATAGGAGGGAAATAGAGATGAATATAAGTACAGAAAATCTGTGCTTTTTTTATTTTTAATAATTAAACAAAAAATTTACAATAATTCTTTCTTTTTATATAAAAATTTCACAAATACATGTTATAATATTTCTGGAGAGTGAATTATGGCAAATAGAGCGCAAAAAAGAAAAATGGCAAAAAATAATAAAGTAAAGAAAGTAGAAAAGAAAACAGGATTTTTAGAGAATAAGTTAGAATTTAGTGATGAAATGACAACCTTTGTAAAGACACTTACTATTGTAATAGTTTCCTTTTTAATAATTCTTTCATTAACACTGTTATTGAGTAAATTAGGAGTTTTTGATAGTGGGTATACAAAACCATCAAATGAAACAACAGTTATTTCCTATGAGGAAATAATTATTGGGGATTTATTTAATAGAACTGAAAGTGAGTATTATGTGGTTCTTGACAATTTTGAAGATAAAACAGGAGATATTTATTTATTAAGTAAACTTAATGAATATAGTAAAAGTATTCCATTATATAAAATCGATATGAAAGATGGTATGAATAAAAATTATGTTTCTGAAACAGGTAATAGCTATGCAAATAGAGTTGAAGATTTAAAAATTAAAACTCCAACGTTAATAAAGATATCAAATGGGAATAATATATTATATATAGAAGGGACTGATAACATAGTAAATGAACTTTTTAAATAATAAGAAAAAGTTGATAAGTGAACTTGAAATACATGCAGAGGTTAGTAAAGATGTAGATTTAACAAATTATAATACATTTAAGATAGCTTCCACATGTGAGATTTTAGTGATGCCTAATAATAAGGAATCTTTAAAAAAAGTCATAGATATACTAAAAAAACATAAAAAAGACTTTGTTGTTTTAGGAAATGGTTCTAATATAATACTAAAAAACAAGAAAATTAAAAAAGTTATTATTTTACTTAATAAATTGAAGAAAATAGAAATTACAAACACTACTGTTTATTCAGAAGCTGGGGTACTTCTTTCGTTTCTAGCACAGGAAGCATTGTCAAAATCTTTAGTTGGACTTGACTGGGCAATAGGTATACCTGGAACAGTTGGTGGAAGTGTATATGGAAATGCAGGATGTTATGGTGAAGAAATTTCTAACAGAATTTTGAATGTAGAGGTTTTAAAAGATAACGAAATAATTACACTTAATAAAAACGAATTATATTTTTCATATAGAGATTCTATATTTAAAAAAGAACAGAATATGATTATTCTAAGTGTAACATTTAATCTTGAATATGGTGATAAAGAAACAGTAATGGAATTAATTAAGGAAAGAGGCTTAAAAAGAAAAGAGAGTCAACCTCTTGAATATCCAAGTGCAGGTTCAGTTTTTAGAAATCCTGAAGGTAATTATGCTGGTGCTATCATAGAACAAATGGGATTTAAAGGATATAAAGTAGGTGGTGCACAAGTAAGTGAAAAGCATGCTAATTTTATTGTAAATATTGATAATGCTACTGGGGAAGATGTAATTAAACTTATTGAAGAAATTAAAAAGAAAGCAAAAAAGGAATATAATATTGAATTGATTTTAGAACATATAATAATTGACTAATAAGACAAGAAAATATATAATTATATAAAGAATAGAGGGATGTATGAAAAAAATAATTAAGAAAAATCCTTTGATTTTAACAAAAGGAATCCTTTGTATTATAACAATATTAACAGGAATTTTACTAATGAGTTATCCAGCTTTAGGAATGCTAGATCCAGTTTTCTTTATTTCTATGATATTCTATCTATTGGCATTTTTTAGTGTAACAGCATATTTTATAAAGAGAGTTAAAGATGATTATGAACTTCTTCTTATTTCTTTTTCAAATATATTAATAGGAACATTTATGTTTTTAATGCAGGATATAAGAGCATCATTGGTTTTAGGTGCAGGAATCTTATTTTATACATTATTAAACTTAGTAATAAAAGGTTATTATTTATATAAATTTAAAAAAGAAAAAGATTATAATTGGTCTGTAAAATTAATAGAAAGTTCAATTATAATATTAATAGGAATTTTAACTATATTTAATTTAATTAATGAAATTTCAGTTTTTACATTAATGTTTGGTTATTATTTTATAACATATGGAATAATAAATATGATTGAACCAGTTTTTACTTATTTAATAGAAAGTGGCAGTTTAAAAGAATTACTTAAAGAAATTGATAAAAAAGGTAATAAAACAACAAAATCTAGATAAATTGTGCTTTAAGTTGCAAAAAACATCTAAATTCGTTGACTTTATTAAAAAAGATGTGATATAATTTTTTTGCACTTGTAAAATGTGTACTGGAGGAATACCCAAGTCCGGTTGAAGGGATCAGTCTTGAAAACTGAGAGGTCGTGAAAGCGGCGCAGGGGTTCGAATCCCTTTTCCTCCGCCAAGAAAAAAATTATCGCGGGATGGAGCAGTCTGGTAGCTCGTTGGGCTCATAACCCAAAGGTCGTTGGTTCAAATCCA
>CAZVIQ010000011.1:1341-21403 GCA_964626795.1 uncultured Muribaculaceae bacterium | reverse complement strand
AACTTATACTTTTTTTTTTGCCTAAAATAGTATATAATTAGTTTAAGATTATAAAGGGTGATAATATGGGATTATTTAGAAAAAAGAAAAAAGAAGAAATAAAGCAAGAAGTAAAAATAGAAACAAACAATAATACTACAGTTCCTAATGTAAATGAACCGTCTCCTATAGTAAGTGAAAATACTAACACTCAGAATGTAAAACCTGAAGAAACAATTCAGATTATACCTTCTAATGTTGAACAATTAGCTGAGGTTCCAATTGAAGATACTGATAATAAACCTGAAGAAGTTGAAGTAATTGACCTTGAAGATTCAAAAGAAAAAATAAAAACAAAAATAGAAAGAAAAAAAGATTTAATCTTTTTATTTATCTTATTTGGTTCTGTGATAATATTTGCTTTTGCGATGCCAGTAATAAGAAATATTTTTATTCCAAAACCTAGCATAAGATTAGAGGGTGATACTACTGTTCAAGATGAAAGTGGTAATCTTGAGCATGGATATCTTGTAATTAATAAAGATTCTTATAAAAGAGTGGAAAACATTAAATTTTATGAATTCAAAAAATATGAAAATAATAAAATAGTATTTAATTATGTTGCAAGTAAAAACATTAGTAATCCATCTAAATTAAATATCTTTATAGAAGTAGTTGATCCTTCAGGTATTATAGTGCATAAAGAAAAATTTGATTTAGATACAAAATTGAAAAAAGAAGCAAGTTCTTCATATTCAATGGATCTAAGTTCTTCTATGTATGAAAACGCATATTATATAAAAATTGAAGTCATAGAAAATGGTAACTATACCAAAACCTTAGTGTGTAACAAAGAAGAAAAAAGTAGTAGTGTAAAGACTTCTACCGAGATAACTTATACTTTTACTGAAAATATGCTTATGAATTATATCTATAATCAATCTTATCAATTATTAGAAGAAGAAAGTAAAGAAGACTATAGTCAAAAATATAAAGATCAATACGATTTACTTAAAAAAACTAATATTAAAACAAAAGATTTAGAATATACAGAAGATTCAATATATTATAAAATAGATTTTTCTTATTTTAAACTAGGAGATCTTGAATTTAAAACTAGATATTCTTTATATGATTATTATGATGCGATAAAGAAGTATGAGAAACAAAAAGGTTGGACCTGCATATAATGAAGTTGTTTTTAATAGGGGATTATGAAGGACCACTAGATTTAATTTTACACATGATAAAAGAATCTAAGATGGAAATAGAAAATATTAATGTAAGTGATATAACATCTCAGTATATTGAATATATTAAAGAAATGCAGGAATTAAATCTGGATGTTGCAAGTGAATATCTAGTAATGGCTTCTGAACTTATTGAGATGAAAAGTAGAAGTCTTCTTCCTAAAAAAGAAATTAATGAAGAAGAATTAGAAGAAAATCCTGAGGAAATGCTTAAAAAAAGACTTCTTGAATATAAAAAGTATAAAGAGAGTACAGAAAAATTTAAAGAACTTGAAAATATAAGGCAAGATTTTTATACAAAGGCACCTGAGAGATATAATGAATATACTGATAAAAAAATAAATGAAAATAGTGAACTTACAGTTCTTGATTTAGTTGAAGCTTTTAAAAATTTGTTACAAAGAAAGAATTATGAAAAGCCTATAAATACAAAAATTACTAAAAAAGAATTGTCAGTTAATGATAGAATTGTTAAAATAAGAAATATGTTTAAAACAAAAAAATGTATTAATTTTGAAGAATTATTTGAAATTCTTGAAAAGCCATATGTAATTGTAACATTTTTATCAATACTTCAGATGGCGAGAGATAATGAAATAATAATAAAACAGGATAATAATTTTTCTAATATCTACTTAGAAAGGGCTAAATAGAATGGATTTAAAAGGCGTAATAGAAGGTATTTTATTTGTTGTAGGAGATGAAGGAATTACTTTAAAAAAACTTAATGAAATAATGGAAATAAGCGAAGATGAAATTAAGAATAATTTAAAACTTTTACAAAAAGATTATGAAAAAGATGAAAGAGGAATTAGAATTTCATTTTTAGGGAATGCCTTTAAACTAACTACAAAGAATATACATAAAGAATATTATGAAAGACTAATTATAGATAGAGGAACTCAAACATTATCAACTGCGATGTTAGAGGTTTTAGCAATAATAGCTTATAATGAACCAGTAACAAGACTTAAAGTCGATGAACTTAGAGGAGTAAACTCTTCACAGATTATAAGAAAACTTGTATCACGCAATTTTATAAAAGAATGTGGCAAGGAAAGAACTTTAGGAAGACCTAACTTGTATAAAACTACTAATGAGTTTCTTGATTATTTTGGACTTTCTACTAAAGCTGATTTACCTACACTTGAAGAAATAAAAGCAAATGATGAAGAAGAATTAGATTTATATAAATCTAATTATAAAGAGGATTCAAATGAATAAAAAAGATGGTTATACATTAATTGAACTTTTAATAGTAATATCTTTAATAGTTGTTGTTATGGTATCAACAGTAATTGCATTTTCATCAACTGTAAAAAACACTGAGAAAAATAGCTTTGAAAATATGGAAAAAGATATTTTAACAGCGGCTGAAATATATTTTACTACTGATGAAGGATTAAATAGAATTGTATATTCAGGAGAACAGATTAAAGTATACATATCAGATCTTCAGGCAAGTGGTCTTATAAGTGATGAAATAATCGACTATAAAACAAATGATATATTTAATGATAAATCATATGTTACTGTTAAACTGGAAGATGGAGAAATAAAATATGAATTATTTAAAAAATAAAGGAGAAAAATGAAAAAAGTATTATATAAAATTGAAAAAGGAAAACAAGTAGAAGGAGTATGTGGAGGATTAGCTGAATATTTTAGTCTGGATCCCACACTTATTAGATTAGCTTGGGTTTTATTTACATTATGTTCACTTGGAACAGGAATTGTTTTTTATTTTATTGCAGCTTTAGTAATGCCAAGAAAGTCTGAGGTAATAAAAAGAAAATGAGAATAGGAATAGATATAGATGATACAATAACAGACTTACAGGAAGACTTACTAACTGAAGCACTCAAGTATGATGTGTCTTTAAGAGGAAGTGGAATGATTTATCCAGAAAGACATTATATTGCTCAAAGATTTGACTGGAGTGAAGATGAAAAAGAATACTATCTAGGTAAAATAAGATGGGATGTAATGAATAATGCTAAGATAAGAGAAGGTGTTATTGAAGTTTTAGAAACACTTAGAAATGAAGGTAACGAAATAATATTCATAACTGCAAGATGTGATAGATATAACGATAATTATCATGAAGATACACACAAATGGCTTAAGGAAAATAAAATTCCTTTTGATAAGTTGATAACAAACGCTAGAGATAAAGGAATAGTATGTAAAGAAGAAGAAATAGATGTGTTTATAGATGATCAGGAAAGACACTGCATTCTTGCTAATGCTGCAGGTATAAAAACTATTTTCTTTGATATAGATAATGCAAGAAAAGAAAATGATTTTGTAGTTGTTTATAGCTGGCATGATATCTTAAATAAAATACATCAGTTAGTAACCCAGTAAATATATTTTTTGGAGGAATAATGAAATTCGGAGTAATTGAAATTGGTTCTACAAATACCAAGGCTTATATTTATAATAATGGAGAAGTATTAAATTTGGGCTCAAAATATATTGCATTTAAAAATAACTACAACATTAATAATTCTTTATATGAAAAAGCTGGATATAAAATGAATGAAAATAATATTTATAAAGATGTAAACCAACCATTTTTATTAAGCTTTAATAAAGCAAATGAATACGATATGGATGTTTTAAATAAATCTCTTGACAAAATAAAAGAACAAAATCCAGATAATATTTCATGGTGGGATGGTGTCAGAGGAATGAGATTCTGCATGAATGCTGTTGCTAGAAAATTAAACTCTAAATTTATTATACCTACAAGAATAAATATGCTAATAGGATTAATAGAAGAAATTAAAAATAATAACATAAAATAAAAACTGCAAGTTATGCAGCTTTTTTCATATTTTTAATTTCTTTTGTAGAAAGTCTTACTTTTTTACCATCAACTTTTGCAGTCTGTAGATTAACGCCTTGTGTCTTTCTAGTAGCTTTTAGTGAAAAAGGTCTATTGTTTCCACTCATATTTTTTCTATTTGATACATTTTTAGCCATTTTATTCCTCCTTAAGTAACATTAGTAATTTATCACAAATTTATCTTTAAGTCAATTGAAAACTAGTATATAATATGTATAGAGAGGCTTATTATGAATTATATACCTATTAACATTAAAACTAATTATGAATTATTAAGTAGTTTAATTAAACTAGATGATTTAATATTGTTTGCAAAAGAAAATAACATAAGTACTCTTGGTATAACTGATTCTAATATGTTTGGAAGTATTGAATTTTATAATAAATGTATTTCCAATGATATAAAACCTATTATTGGAATATCTGTAACTTTATATGAAAAAGAATTTATTCTATATGCGAGAAATTATAATGGATATATGAATTTATGTAAAATTGTCACTAAAAAGAATCTTGATATTTTAGAAATAGATTTTTTAAGAGATAATAATTCAGATATAATATGTGTAGTAAAACCTGATATAGAACTTTTCAAACTTACAGAGTCAATATATTCAGATATTTTTATTTCTTATGAAAATATAGGAGAAAAGAAAGAAGCACTTATAATTTCTAAAAATATAGTTTTTTCAAATGAAATTTTATATTTAAACGAGTCTGATTCTGAATATCTAGAATATTTATATATGATTAGAGATGGTGAAACAATCTATAATCACAGAAACTACAAACTAAACAATAATCATTATTTGAGAAATATATTAGAAATAGATTCGAATACCACAAAAGCTTTTGCTGATTTAATAGATTTCAAATTACCTGAATTTATTTTTTCACTTCCAAAATATTCTGATAATTCTAAAGAACTACTTGTGGCTCTATGTAAAAAAGGACTTAATAAAAGATTAAATAATAATGTTTCAGAAAATTATATTAAAAGACTTTCATATGAACTTAGTGTAATTGAAAAGATGGGATTTATAGACTATTTTCTTATTGTATATGATTTTGTACTATATGCTAAGAAAAATGATATAGTGGTAGGTCCAGGACGTGGAAGTGCTGCAGGAAGTCTTGTAAGTTACAGCCTTGGAATAACTGATATTGATCCAATAGAATTTAATCTTATCTTTGAAAGATTTTTAAATCCGGATAGAATAACTATGCCTGATATTGATATTGATTTTGAATACCTAAGAAGAGATGAAATAGTTAGATATGTTTCTAAGAAATATGGCAAAGAAAATGTAGCAAGTATAATTACTTTTGGAACACTTTTACCAAAACAGGTAATTAGAGATGTTGGAAGAATTCTTGAGATTAATTTACCAACTATAGATAAGATATGTAAACTTATAGATGATCATAGTACTTTAAAAGAAATAATAAATAAAACTTCTATTAGAGAGTTGCTACAGGATAATGAGATTAAAAAATTATTTGAAATTTCTATGAAACTTGAAAATTTAAAAAGACATACCAGTATTCACGCAGCAGGAGTTGTAATAAGTCCTGACTCTCTTACAAATAAGATGCCTCTTTATAAAAGCGGAGATAACATCTTAACTTCTTATACCATGGAGTATATGGAAGAACTTGGACTTTTAAAAATGGATTTTCTTGCACTTAAAAATTTAAGTATAATTGATAATATAGTAAAAAGAATAAATGACAAAGATTTTGATTTAAATAAAATACCTCTTAATGATGAAAAAACCATTAAACTTTTTTATGATGTAAATACTGTAGGAATATTCCAGTTTGAAAGTGAAGGTATGAAAAGTTTTCTGAGAGAATATAAAGTAGAAAGTTTTGATGATTTAGTTGCTGCAATAGCCCTTTATAGACCTGGTCCTAAAGATATGATTCCAACTTACATTAAAAGAAAAAGAAAACTAGAAAAAGTAGATTGTATTGTTCCAGAATTAAATAATATTTTAAGAAGTACTTATGGAATAATTATTTATCAGGAACAAATAATGGAAATACTGAGAACTATTGCATCGTATTCATATGCAGAAGCAGATAATATTAGAAGAGCAATGAGTAAAAAGAAAGAAGCAATAATTCTTAAAGAAAAAGAAAACTTTATAAATAGAAGCCTTAAAAATGGATTTGAGAAAGAAAAAGCTGAAGAAATATATAATTTAGTACTTAAATTTGCAAACTATGGATTCAATAAAGCTCATTCTGTAGCGTATTCTTTAGTTTCATATCGAATGGGATATTTAAAAGCACATTATCCTGCTATATTTATGACTTGTTTGTTAAATATGGTTATTGGAAGAGAAATAAAAATTAATGAATACTTTTTAGAAGCTAAAATTCTAGGACTTAAATTTAAAGAAATAGATATAAATGAAAGTGAATATGAGTTCATTAATACAAAAGAGTATATAAGATATCCATTATCAATAATAAAAGGTGTAGGCAAAGCCACAATAGATGAAATTGTAAAAGAAAGAATAAAAGGAAAATTCTTAGATATTTTTGATTTTATGAGAAGAACTTACAGTAAGAGTGTCAATAAAAAAGTTATCGAGTCTTTAATTGATTCGGGAGCATTAAAAGAATTCGGATATAATAATCACACATTAAAAGAATCACTTGATGAACTAATTAATTATGCGATTTTATGCAGAGATTTAGATGAATCTTTAGTATTAAAACCTGAAATAAATGTGTTTAAAGAATACGATTCAGGAACACTTATTAATATTGAATATAATACTTTTGGATTTTATATAAATAATCATCCTGTCACTAAATATACCAGAAATGAAATTAGACTTAATGAAATTAAAAATTATTTTGATAAATATATAGAAATATTACTTCTTATTGAAAATGTTAAAACTATTAACACAAAAAATGGTGATAAAATGGCTTTTCTAATTTTAAGTGATGAAACTGATAAAATAGATGCAGTTATATTTCCAAAGCTTTATCAGGATATTTTAAATCTTGATAAAGGTGATATAGCTTTAATAAGTGGTAAAGTTGAAAAAAGAAGAGATACTTATCAAATAATTATAAATAAAATAAAAATAATGAGGGAAAACAAAAATGATTGATATAGTATTATCTGAAATTCCACAAAATACTGAAATAAAATCTTCTTTGTTACACAATTGAAATAATTAGAAAGGATTATGATTTATGAATAATAAAAAAGAGTTTAATAAATTAGTTCGTGATAGAATACCTGAAATAATACAAAATAATGGTGAAATACCGGAAATAGAAATATTAGATGATTCATTATATTCGAAAATGTTAGATGAAAAATTGCTGGAAGAAAGTAACGAAGTTTTAGAAGCTGCTGATACTAAATCTAAACTTGAAGAAATAGCAGATACTTTAGAGGTATTATATGCAATGATTGACTTATTAGGAGTATCTATACAAGAAGTAGAAAATATTCGATTAGAAAAGCAAGAAAAAAGAGGGTCCTTTAAAGATAAAATTTTATTAAAAAGTACTACTCAAATTGATGGAAAAAGGTGAATAGATGTTAAATATAGTTTTATATGAACCAGAAATTCCACAAAATACTGGTAATATAATGAGAACTTGCGTAGGAACAGATTCTATTCTTCACTTAATAAAACCATTAGGTTTTTCTTTAGATGAAAAAAATATAAAAAGAAGTGGAGCAAACTACATAGAAAATTGTAATTACAAAGTATATGAAAATATAGAAGATTTTTTTGAGAATAATAAAGGAACTTATTATTTTCTAACTAGATATGGTACAAAACCATATACAGAATTTGATTTCAGTAAAAGTAGTGAAAATATATATTTTATATTTGGTAAAGAAAGTACTGGAATACCCAAAGAAATATTAAAAGATCATTTAGATAATTGCATTAGAATTCCCACTACAGATAAAATAAGAGCACTTAATTTGAGTAACACTGTTGCAATAATGGTTTATGAAGCATTAAGACAGCAGAATTTTAATGATCTGCTTAGAGAAGATATCTTTAAAGGGAAGGATTATTTAAAAAAATAATATAGTTTGAATATGGATGCTAATGATTTAATAAAAGAAACAGAAGAGAAGCTTATAAATGCAAATGAATATTTACCATTCTAGTAGATTGTATTAAAAGTTATGTTGAACTTCATAATAAAGTAGGTGTGACATGGAGAATAAAAAATAAAGAAAAAATTTTAGAAAAAGTAAAATTTTGCATGACAGCTTCAAAAAACAAAGACAAAAGTCCTAGAGAGATATTAGATGAAAACTGGTACAAAGATTTGGCAAATTTAATGATATATATACAGGAAAACTTTCTAAAATAAAAAAGGATTACAGGATATAGCTTCCTTCTGGCACAATTTAGTAGTGAAGAAGGAATTCCTTTTGAAATTCAAATAAAAGATACTAAAAACTTTCCATACGTGAAGAAACACATGAAGAATTTGATAAAATTAAATATTCAAGTGTGAGAGAGAATATAAATGCTAATGAAAAAGGGCATTTGTTATAATAAATAATCAGTAAATAAAACTTTACTTTTTTTTATTTAAATATATAATATTTAATCAAAGGAGTCTTTATGAAAGAATATGAATTAATATTGCAAGAGATTATTGATGGAACTAGTCTTGATGAGTTATCTTTGAAAGAATTAAAGTGTTTTATAAAAACAGTAATAGAATTACATAAAAGTGGAGAAATTAATTTAAATAGAAAAACACAATTCAATAAAACATTACCAGAAAAATATGGAGAAAGTTTTCAGAGGCTAGTTAGATTTATTGAAACAAGAGAACCAGAAGTTATAACATTATTTAAAAAGAAATATGGAGAAAGTTATAAAGAGTATCTCGGCAATTCAAATTTAACGAAATCAGAGAATCAACTTATTTATAATAGATTAAATTATTTTGATAGCAAAATATTAAATAATCCTAATTATGGATATAAAAAAGAAAAAACGTTAAAGAATACAAAGAAAAAGAAATTAAAACCAGTCATAATTAAGGAAGTAGATCCATTTAATTTAAAAATTTCTGAGGTTTTTAATAGTTTTCCCAGCGAAAGAGAATTTATAGAATTATTATTAAAAAATTTCTTTTTTGGTACAATAAGAAAATTATCTTCAGAAGAAATAATAGCTAAATTAAGAATAATTATAAGTAAAGTTGTTGCTAAGAGAAATGCAGTATATAAAATAGAAACTTTAAAATCAGAATTAGAAAGACTTAAATATACAAATCATAATACTAATTTATTTGTATTAAATAATTTAGATAAAGGTACTATTGATTTAATAACAAGAACTTTTGGTACTAATTTAGACAGAAATAATATTACACCAAAAGAAACAGAATTTCATTTGTATAACTATTTGATACCAATCTATTTATATAAACTTGATATAATTTACAAAGATTTAAATAAACCGACTTTAATTGAAATATTTGGAAGTAGAGAAGAATATAAAAAATTTTCCAAATTTTTAGTAACTGTAGATAAAAATGTTAGAGAATTATTTTTCAAAATGTTTGGAAAGCAATTAAATGTTTATGATCCATATAATGGCTTGACACCTGATGAAATAAAACTAGTTGAAGCTACTTTAAGTACTTATAAAAAAGAAAGAAAAGAAGCAGAAAATATTGAGAATTCTAAAAATCTAAATATGCGTAAAAAAGTTATAGAAAAAGATACTGTAAAATTATTATTTGAGTATGAAGATGGGACAGTTCAAGAAGGAAAGTATAGTATTTTTAATACAATACATATGCTTTCAAAGTATCCTATTTTAGCAGTTGATTCTAAAATTTCCAGTCAAGACAAAATAGGTGAATATGTTGATACATCTCTTAAAGATGATAAGGCATTTCAATTATAAAAATACTTTTACTTTTTCAACATTTATGCTATAATAACCATTCACAAAAGGGGTAATTATTATGAAGCAAAAAGAGATAGAAGAATATTCACTTAAAAGATATTTTGGTAAAAAATATCCGTATTTTATTGATTATTTAATGAAACAAAGTGAAAGCATTATAAAACTTTTTAAATTAAAGTTTGGCGAAGATTTAGATATTGAAAATCCATTTGCTGTATTATCTGAATTAGATAAACAAATTATATATTGTGCTAAAAGAGATTTTATAGATGAATTTATAAGGAAAGAAAAAGTATTAGGTATTTCAGTTAAAAAAGAAGAACATATAGAAAATATTTATTCAAAACAGATATTAAGAATACTTAGTCCTTTCGGAAATAAATTAAGTACTATTTTTGATGCTGATAATAAATTAATTGAAGATTTAACATTTGTTTTTGGAAAAGAACTTCTAAAAAATATAGTTCCTTATTCTTTACTGGATAATATCAAGGCTTTAATAACTCATATTAAGAAAAATATAAACAGACTATTTTTGGATTTTCCTTTAAATAATCAACTTATTGAAATGGGCTATAACAATGAAGAGATAAATAAAAAAGCTTTATCTAGGCTCCATAATAGAATGACAAAAATTTTATATAAAAAATATGGAATGGATTTATGTTCAGTTCATGAAATTAATGAAGATGAAAAAAAATATTTAGTAAACATTATAATTCCTGTATTTTTAACGAAGCTTGAAAAGTATTATATTGAAAACAGAAGATTAAACTTAATAGAAAAATATGGACATGATGACTTTATAAAATTTATGAATTATGTAAGAGAGAAATTCCCTGAAAGTATAATATTGTTTAATGAATTATTTGGAAACGAAAAAATGTATTCATTTAACTTAGAACATAATCTTTCAGCGAACGGGGCAAGAAAAGTACTTGAAATATCAGGCAAATATAATAGTAAAAAAGAAAAAAGTGAAAATGATAGTACCGAAAAAAACGGTGTACCATTCAGTACAAGCCCAATAGTTATTAATTATAATAACCAAATAGTAACTAGAGTAGCAAAAGATAGTGCTTTCAAAGAAGTTGTAACATTATTAATAAGATATGAAGATGGAACAGGAGTAACAAAAAATTATACTTTAACTGATAATATTCATATTTTAGCTAAATATGAAAAACTATTAGTATCAACAGAACTAGGTGAAGAAATATATAAACATTCAAAGGGAGATACATTTAAAATAAAAATAGAAGGGTCTACTCAGATTATTACTATTATAGATAAAACTGATTCTAAGAATAAAAGAAGATTTATTATTCCTACAAGTGTAATTATACGAAATGAAGCTATAGATGAAATAAGTAGACATGTTGATGATATAGGTAGTGATTATCAATTAAAAAATTCAAAACATTAAAAGCAGTTTACAATAAACTGCTTTTTTTAACAAAAAAAACAAAGTAACTATCAAAAAAACCAATTCTCACGAATTGGCATTAAATATCTCATTCAATTATGTTATAGTACTATTGCAATTAGATTGTTGCTTCCCTTATTAACCATTTTTGTTATTGTTTGACCTAATTTATATCTAGCACTTTCAGGCATCATAGAAAGTTTAGCCTGTATGCCTTCTTGAACTATTACTTCAAGGCTTCTTCCAAATATTTCGCTTTTCCAGATACCATTAGGATTATTTTCTTCATCTTTCATAAGGTAATTAATTAATTCTTTACTTTGAATCTCACTGCCTATGATTGGTTCAAATGTGCTTTCAACATCTACTTTAATCATATGAATTGAGCTGGCAAGGGCTTTAAGTTTAACTCCATATCTTCCAGATTGTTTAATTATTTCTGGTTTTTCAAGTTTCATATCTCCAAGTTTAGGAAATGCAATTCCATAACCTGTGGTATACACTTGTTTTAAAGCGCTTTTTATTCCTTCGTATTCGCTTTTTCCTTCCGTAAAATCTTGGAATACTCTAAGAAGTTCTGCCTTGGAATTAATACTTACACCTATAACTTCTTTAAGTACTTCATCAAATAGATGTTCTGGCGCTTCTAAAGTTAAAGTAACTTCTCCTGTTTTAGTATTGATGTTTGAAATATAGGCATTGCTTATTTCATCAATATTAGTAAAGTCTACATTTATATTTTCAATATCTCTAAGTTTATCTACTTCGTGAATACTTTCTTTGATTTTATCCATATATAATGCTTTTATTGGGTGGTTTTTATTTAGAACTCCAATCCAGTCAGGTATTTTAACTTCAATATCTTCAATTGGAAATTCATATAATGCTTCTTTAAGTACATTCACCGCATCTGATTCACTCATCATATCTACACTTAAAGGTATAACAGGTACTTTATACTGTTCATTTAATGCAGTACAAAGATTTCTTGTTTCATTACTGTGAGGATGTGTAGTATTCATTATTACTATAAACGGTTTGTTGATATTTTTAAGTTCATTTACTATCTTTTCTTCGGTTTCAATATAATTACCACGACTAAATTCTCCGATTGATCCATCAGTTGTAATAAGAATACCTATTGTAGCGTGATCTTTTATAACTTTCTCGGTTCCGATTTTAGCAGCTTCCATAAAAGGAAGTTCTTCTTCATACCAAGGTGTTTTGACCATTCTTGGATTTCCCATTTCATCTTCATAGCCTTTAGCTTCAGGTATGACATATCCCACACAGTCAACCAGTTTTATATTCGTAGTAAATTCATCTACTTTAATAGTTGACCCAGATGATGGAATAAATTTAGGTTCAATAGTCATTATAGTTTTACCTTGAGCTGTCTGAGGAATCTCATCTAAACATCTTTTCTTTTCAATTTCATCTTCAATATATGGAACTACTAAAGTTTCTATAAATCTTTTTATAAAAGTACTTTTACCAGTTCTTACAGCTCCAACAACGCCTAAATAAATCTCTCCATTACCTTTTACTGATATGCTTTCAATAATTTCTTTTTTATCCATAAACTCTCTCCTTCATTTAATTACACTAAAACTTATGAAAACTTTTTTACAAATATGCTAAAAAGAAAGAGTTATTAATTATAATTTAATAGTCATATATAATATTATATAAAATCTTAACTTGAAAATTCAGATAATATATGTTAATATTTTTTACAAGAGGTAAAGAATGAATAGAATTAAAGCAATAAAAACAGATTTAAAACACGCTTCAAATATTATTGTTTTTAATTTTTTATTAATCTCATCATTTAACTGGTGAGATTTTTTTTGCCTAACAGAAAGAAGGAATTAATATGAAAGAAATAGTTTTAGATCATCCATTGATTAAACACAAAATATCAATTTTAAGGAACAAAAACACTTGTACTAAAGAGTTTAGAGAACTTATCGCGGAAATATCAATAATACTCTGTTATGAAGCTACAAAAGATGCAGTGCTTTATGAAACAGAAGTAGAAACACCACTCGAAAAAACAAAGTGTGAAAAACTAAATGAAGACAATTATGCATTTGTACCTATATTAAGAGCAGGTATGAGTATGATAGATGGAATTCTAAAAGTTATTCCAAATGCCAAGATAGGGCATATTGGTTTATATAGAGATGAAGAAACACTTAAACCAAATCTATATTATTATAAGATGCCAAAAGATATTGAAAAAAGAGAAGTCTTAATATTAGATCCCATGCTTGCAACAGGTGGATCTGCATTAAATACAATAGAAAAGCTTAAAAACGACGGAGTAAAGAAAATTAAATTCCTGTGTATCTTAGGTGCACCTGAAGGAATTGAAGCAATTAAAAAGAAATATGATGATGTAGAAATATACTGTGCTTGCAAAGACAGATGCTTAAATGATATTGGATATATTCTTCCTGGACTTGGAGATGCAGGAGATAGGGTATATGGGACAAAATAAAATCACTTATAAAGTGATTTTTAAATTTTAATTATTCCATCCATTAATTTTAATCAGTCTTATTTCTGGTGATAAAATAGCACTTATTGGAACATTTTCATAATCATTAGTATTTGAATTAACTAGAATATCTATTACGTTGTCATCTTTAGTAACATTTCCAGAAACTACTATAGTGTGAACGAAGAATCCATCATTACCAAGTTGCATTATATCGCCAGGAAGAGCATAATACGGGTTGATATCTACTTCAGCACAAAGACCATATCCAGTATTATTTTTAGCATAGTTATAAAAATCACCTACGATTGTCCAGGAAGCACTTCTTCCAGTTTTATTTCCTTCATTATTAGGAGTCGTACCATAATATTTCCATACAGTCCCGGTAGAGTCCATAGGTATTCCTCCAGCATATACTACTTGTGAAGCATAGTTTTGACAGTTTCCTCCAAAATTATCAAATGAATACCAATCATCTGTATTTCTCTCATTAATATATTTCTTAGAATATTCAAGTGCTTTAGTTCTATCATATGTATTATCACATATAGGAGAAGTATATTCTTTATTTTCTAGGTAAGTTGTATAGTCAGTTTTCCTATCTTCAATGTTTATAAGTCTTTTAGTAGAGTATTCTGTACTAAGAGTATCAATTTCTTCTTTAGTAAATGCCTCACTAACTTTTTCAGAAAATGCTAAGTAGAAATCCTGACTTCTTCTATAAGAAATAAGTTTATATTCACTGTTAAATACAAATATGTTTTCAACGTTATAAAACTTAGTAGTAATGTCTTTCATAAAAACAAAATTTACTTCTGAATCTTCGTTAACAACTACTTCATAGTTTCCGTTGTTTTCTTCAATACTTACGAATTCAATATTATAAAAAGCATTCTTGAGTTTTAAGTCATTTTCTTCTTCCAGTCTCATATTTATTTGATATTCAAGTGCTTTATTAAATAAATAGAATTCATTTGATTCTTTGTCTTCAAAGAAGGTAGTAAAATCATTTGTTTTTAGATAATAAATGGATTTATAATATAAATTAAGAAAATCAGTTACTTTTTCTTCTACATTAATAAAATCAGTAGGAGAATAGTTATCATTAAAACTTATGTTATTATCAAATTTAGAATATATTTTTTCTTTAATTATATTATTTTTTAAGATTTTCTCATCCAGATCATTAATTTTTAATATATATATACACCCAGCGGCTATAATAACAAGTATAAAAATTAACAAAAAAACTCTTTTAAAATTTAATTTTTTCTTTTTCATAAAAATATCATAACATATTTTAAAAAGTTTTGTACCCCAAAATTTATGAAATGTAAAGTATAGATTTATTTTAAAATTAGTGTTAATATAAAAAATAGAAAAGTAAATACTAATAAAGGAGTTTAACATGGATAATGTCAAAAATGCAAAAGGAATAAAATTATATATATTTTCCGTAGTAGTTCTATATTTACTGCTTATGATTTTTTCACTTGTATTTAGAAATGAAAAAAATGACTATGTATTTAAAAACTACGAATATAAAAAAACAAGTATTATTGAAAATACAGAAAATTATGATATAGAAGTAAATTATCCAAGATTTAGTAATTCTAAAGTTGCAAGTATTTTGACTGATTATTTGTATGACTATATAAATAATTTTAAAAAGAAAAGCAATAAGACTGATAAAAAAGAAAAACTTATTATTAATTATGAAATAGAAAAGTTTGAAAATTATTTGAATGTGTTTTTTAGAATTGATAATTCAATTAAACCCGATGAAAATTTTAAAAGTATACTTATAGATACTGAAATAGAAAAAGAAGTAACAATTGATAATATATATGGAGAAGAAATAAGTAATGAAATAAATCATTTGTTTGATTTAAAATATCCAAACTTTATATTAGGTGCAGTTGAAAAATTAAAATTAAAAGATTTTAGCTACAGTTTTAAAGAAAGTCATATTAATATTTTTGTTAATAAATCTTTAGTACCTCAAAAGGTAAATTATAATATTTTTATTACTAAGATTTTAAATGAAAAATATGTATTTGAAGAAATAAAAGTAGAAAATCAAAAATATGTAGCTTTTACTTTTGATGATGGTCCTAGTCAATATACAAAAGAAGTTATAGATGCATTTAAGAGTAATAATGCACATGCTACATTTTTTATGCTTGGCAATAGAATGAAAGTCATGCCTGATATTGTAAATTACGCGATAGAAAATGGAATGGAAGTAGCAAGTCATTCGTATTCTCATAAAAATCTTACACAGATTTCAGAAGAAGAAGCACTTGAGGAAATAAACTCTTCAGCAATAATTTATAACGAAATAACAGGAGAAGACTTAAAATATTTAAGACCTCCTTATGGAGCAGTTAATGAAAAAGTTAAAAACCTTTCAATCTTTCCATTAATAACTTGGAGTATTGATCCACATGACTGGCTTAATAAAGATTCAGAATATATAAAAGAGCATGTTTTATCACATATTTATGACGGATCAATAATTTTAATGCATGATTTATATCCTACATCAGTAGAAGCAGTTAAAATACTTATTCCTCAACTTATTAATCAGGGATATAAATTAGTAACTATTTCAGAACTTGCTGAAATTAAAGGAAAAACTTTAAATCCAGGAGAGGTTATTAGAGAAATTAAATAAGGTAATAGTGTTGCCAGAATTTTTATTATATTATATAATTAATCAAGGTGAAGAAAATGAAGTTAAATAAAAACGGATGGGCACTAGATATAGAAATATTTTATATTATAATATTTGTATTATGTCTTATAATCGCGATTATAGGAATTATTAGAATGGACTTATTAATGGGACGTGATAAAATAGATGTACAAGGAACAGATTCATTTAACTATACATCACTTGAAACAAAACTTAAAGATGCAGCAGAAGAATTTTTGAATGATAAAAGTGTTTTAAGTAGTGAAGAATTAGTAACTGTTTCAGCTTTAAAGAGATCAGATTATTTAGAAGAATTTAAAGATGGAAATGGAGAATCTTGTGATGGATATGTTGAAGCTAAAATAAGCGAAACAATAGAATATAAAACATACATATCCTGTTATAATTATAAAACAGAAGGATATGATTCTAAAAAGGTAAAATAAATATGAATGACAGAATTATTATTATCTGGGGATTCTTAGTTATACTTATCGCTTCTTCAATAATGTTGTTAGGTAATTATTATAATAAAAATTCCGAATATATTGAAACTAATAAAATAATAAAAGAACATCTTAGAGAATATATAAAGAAAGAAAAGATAAAAATTCCGTTTTTAAGTGTAGTAGATATAGATAGCAAAGAATTAAAAGATAAATTTTATATTGAAGAGATTAAAATGGGAAATAGCAGTTGTGAATTTACTTCTAAAGTAAAAAATTTCTTAATTTTAAAAACTTATAAAACAGATTATAAATGCACTAATGAAATAATAGAGTAAAGATTTAAATAGATGTAATAAAAATACTTGACTTTCATATAATATAAATGTTAAAATTATAGACGTTATTGAGTTTTCGGTTGTAAAACTCAAAAAATATATAGAATGTGATACACCTGGATATGTGTATTGAGAAAGGAGAATTTATGCCTACAATAAATCAATTAATTAGAAAAAGTAGAGGTAAAAAGGTAAGAAAAAGTAAAAGTCCAGTATTAAATGTTGGATTTAACAGCAAAGATAGAAAGAGAACTAATAATACATCCCCTCAAAAAAGAGGAGTATGTACTCGTGTTGGTACTAAGACACCTAAAAAACCAAACTCTGCATTACGTAAATATGCTCGTGTTAGATTAAGTAATGGTTATGAAGTAACTGCTTATATTCAAGGTGAAGGACACAATTTACAAGAACACAGTGTAGTACTAATTAGAGGCGGACGTGTAAAAGATTTAATCGGAGTTCGTTATCATATTGTTCGTGGTACACTTGATACTGCTGGTGTTGATAAAAGACGTCAGGGAAGAAGTAAATACGGAGCAAAAAAACCTAAAGATAAATAAAAAAGAAAGAAGTAAAAATAAATGAATTATACTATTAAAGCAAAAATAGTTTCTGATGCAAATCAAAGATTATTTGAAAAGCCTAATGAGTGTAAAAAGGGAATAACTGGTTCACAAGTACCGGCAACTGATACTCTTGAAATAATAGGGCAGTATATTAATAAAAATAACGACCGCCATTCAATGACAAGAATCAGAATGAAAGAAAGTAAACAATAAAATAACGAAAGGAGAATTAAAATGCGTAAAAGAAGAGCAGAGAAAAGATTAGTTTTAGCTGATCCAATATACAAATCTAAAATGATTACTAAATTAATTAATACAATTATGTTAGATGGTAAAAAAGGTACAGCTCAAACAATACTATATGATGCATTTGACATTATAAAAGAAAAAACTAAAAAAGATCCAGTGGAAGTATTCGATGCTGCTTTTGAAAACATTAAGCCTGCTTTAGAAATTAAAAGTAGACGTGTTGGAGGAAGTAACTATCAGGTACCACAGGAAGTTAGAGAAGATAGATCACAGGCATTAGCGTTACGCTGGCTTGTTCAATATGCTAAATTAAGAAATGGCAAAGGTATGGCAGAAAACCTTGCTAATGAAATAATAGATGCTTCAAATGGAACTGGAGCAGCTGTTAAGAAACGTGAGGATACTCATAAAATGGCTGAGGCTAATAAAGCTTTTGCTAATTATAGATGGTAAGAAGGGAGAAAAATTATGGCGCGTGACGTATCATTAGAAAAACTTCGTAATATTGGAATTATGGCTCACATAGATGCTGGTAAAACTACATTTACGGAACGTGTACTTTTCCATACAGGAAAAACACATAAGATTGGGGAAACTCATGAAGGTGCTAGTCAAATGGACTGGATGGAACAAGAAAAAGAAAGAGGAATTACCATTACCAGTGCGGCAACTACTGCACACTGGAAAGGTTATAGACTTAATATAATAGATACACCAGGACACGTAGATTTTACAATCGAAGTAGCTAGAAGTCTTAGAGTACTTGATGGTGCTATTGCACTTATTGATGCACAAGCTGGTGTTGAAACACAAACCGAACAAGTTTGGAGACAAGCAAATGAATATAAAGTTCCAAGATTAATATTTGCAAATAAAATGGATAAAATGGGTGCTGATTTTGAATATAGTCTTAAGAGCGTAAAAGAAAGACTTTCAGAACACAGTTCTCCAATTGAATGGCCTATAGGTGCTGATGATGATTTCAGAGGAATTATTGATTTAGTGACAATGAAAGCATATGAATATGATGGAGATCAGCATGAAGAAGCCAAAGAAATAGAAATTCCTGAAGATTTAAGAGCCAAAGCCAACGAAAAGAGAAATGAACTTATTGAAATAATTTCTGAATTCTCTGATGAACTTATGGAAGCTTATCTTGAAGGAAATGAAATTTCAGTTGAAATGCTTAAGAAAGCAATTAGAAATGGTGTTCTAGCTGTTAAATTCTTCCCTGTACTTTGTGGTGCAGCTTATGCAAATAAAGGTGTTAAACTTGCACTTGATGCAGTTATTGACTATCTTCCAGCTCCAACTGATATTGCAGCTGTAGAGGGAATCGATATGAGAGATAATCATATAGTTAGAAAAACAAGTGATAGTGAACCATTCAGTGCACTTGCATTTAAAGTTATGACAGATCCATTTGTAGGAAGACTTACATTCTTCAGAGTTTACTCTGGTACACTTAAAAGTGGAAGTTACATAATGAATTCTACTAAGGGTGAAAAAGAAAGAATTGGAAGAATTCTTCAAATGCATGCAAATCAAAGAAAAGAAATAGATGAAGTATTTGCAGGTGAAATAGCTGCGGCTGTTGGTCTTAAAGACACTTCTACTGGAGATACACTTTGTGATGAGAAATCACAAGTTATACTTGAAAAAATGGTGTTTCCAGAACCTGTTATAGAGCTTGCAATAGAGCCTAAAAGTAAGAATGATCAGGATAAAATGGCTATAGCACTTCAAAAACTTGCTGAAGAAGATCCATCATTTAGAACTACAACAAATCACGAAACTGGTCAAGTAATAATTGCTGGTAT
>CAZVIQ010000011.1:0-1331 GCA_964626795.1 uncultured Muribaculaceae bacterium | reverse complement strand
ATGGGTGAATTACACCTTGATGTACTTGTAGACAGAATGAGAAGAGAATTCAGTGTAGAAGCAAATGTTGGGAAGCCACAGGTAGCTTATCGTGAAACTCTTACACAAATGGCTGAATGTGAAGGAAAATATATTAAACAATCTGGTGGACGTGGTCAATATGGTCATGTTTGGGTAAGATTTGAACCTAATAAAGATAAAGGTTACGAATATGTTGATGAAGTTGTTGGTGGAAATGGCATTTAAAATTGCTGCTTCAATGGCACTTAAAGAGGCTAAAAACAAATGTAAACCAGTTCTTTTAGAACCTATTATGAAAGTTGATGTTGTAGTTCCTGAAGAATTTATGGGAACTGTAATGGGAGACTTAACAGGTAGAAGAGGAAGACCTCTTGGAAACGAATCTCGTGGAAGAGATCTTCAGATAAGTGCAATGGTTCCACTTGGAGAAATGTTTGGTTATATGACTACACTTAGAAGTAATACTCAAGGTAGAGGAACATATGTAATGGTATTTGATCATTATGAAGAAGTACCAAAAAGTATTTCAGAAAATATTATCAAGAAGAATAGTATACAGTAAAATGAAATAACACTTGAAAAAAGTTCAAGTTTTATGTACAATATTATTATTGAAAAGAAAAGGAGAAAATAAAAATGGCAAGAGAAAAATTTAATCGTACAAAAACACACGTTAATATTGGTACTATCGGACACGTTGATCATGGTAAAACAACATTAACAGCTGCTATTACAAAATATTATGGTAAATTTGTTGATTATGCTGATATCGATAAAGCACCAGAAGAAAGAGAAAGAGGTATTACAATTAATACATCTCACGTTGAGTATGAGACTGAAAATCGTCATTATGCTCACGTTGACTGTCCAGGACATGCTGACTATGTAAAAAATATGATTACAGGTGCTGCACAAATGGATGGAGCAATACTAGTTGTTAGTGCTGCAGATGGTCCAATGCCTCAAACTAGAGAACACATCTTACTTTCTAGACAAGTTGGTGTTCCAAAAATGGTTGTATTTATTAATAAATGTGACATGGTAGATGATCCAGAACTTTTAGATTTAGTTGAAATGGAAGTTCGTGAATTATTAACTGAATATAACTTTGATGGAGATAATACTCCAATAATTAGAGGATCTGCATTAAAAGCACTTGAAGGTGATGAAAAATATGCAGAAGCTATCAGAGAATTAATGACTGCTGTTGATTCATGGATTGAATCTCCAGTAAGAGATACTGATAAACCATTCTTAATGAGTATTGAAGATGTATTTACTATCACAGGTCGTGGAACTGTTGTTACAGG
>CAZVIQ010000010.1:0-22375 GCA_964626795.1 uncultured Muribaculaceae bacterium | reverse complement strand
GAAGCATTATTTCAACCAAGCTTGTTCTATCAAGTTCTTTAATTCTTCCTCTACAGTCTTTATACGAAGAAATATATCCAGGATCACCACTGATTATATATCCTGCGATTTGTTTTAAAGGATTATATCCTCTTTCTTCTAAGTCATCACATATTGATTTTAGTTCTTTTTTAGTTTTTTCATTCTTTATTTCTTCTGTTTTTATCATCATTGTTTTATCCATAATGCTGTCCCCTTTCACAAATAATATTTTATCAAAAAAACTATATTTTTTCAATCAATATAATTTTAAGGCTTTTAAAAAAGTTACAGATTAAAATAGTTTTAATTGTCTTTTACAATATTGTATGATAATGATATCAATCAATTTAGAGGAGTAAATTGTATAAAACTTCAATAAAAAAATGTCTCAGTATTTTATTTATTATTCTTAACAATTTAATAAATATAAAAGAATATCTATTGATATATTGGTATAAGATAATAAATTCTTTAATATTAATAATATCTCGGTTATAAAGACTTTTCTTCACTATTATTATTTTATATTTATATTTAATATTTTTTTACAAAAAGTTACGATATAAGTTACGATAAAAAAACAATGTATTGATTTTCACTGAAGTGATTTCACATTGTTTTTATTTTAATAAGATTTACCAAAATAGATAATATGTTTAGCTTCTTTACCACAAAATATACATTTTTCTATATTTGTATCTTCTGCTATACACCTTGCTGTAACCCCTCCTGTTTTAGCTTTTATTTCATCTAAACAAGATTCTTCACTACAACATGGTGATTTAACAAAACGATTCTTTTCGTTAAATAATCTCATAAATTCTTTTAAATCTTTAGTTTCAAATATATTATTATCTAACATTTCTTGTGCTTTTTTATAAAGATTTTTTTGAATTGAATCTAATATAATTGATAATTTTGTTGTTATCTCATCAATACCCACATATATTTTTTCTCTAGTATCTCTTCTAACTACAATTATTTCTCCTTTTTCTATTTCTTTAGGTCCAATTTCTATTCTTGTTGGAATACCTTTCATTTCTTGTTCACTAAATTTATATCCTGGAGATTTATCAGTTAAATCAATATCAGTTCTTATCCCAACTGATTTTAAAGAAGTCAAAATTTCTAGTGCCTTTTCTTTTACATCTTTTTTATCCATCATAATTGGTACTACCATTGTTTGTATTGGTGCAATTCTTGGTGGTAATACAAGCCCTGAATCATCACCATGAACCATTATTAATGCACCAATTATTCTGGTTGAAAGCCCCCATGAAGTTTCGTGAACATATTTTAATTTATTATCTTTATCTACGAATTTTATATCAAATGCTTTTGCAAATCCATCACCAAAATAGTGACTTGTTCCTGATTGAAGAGCTTTACCATCATGCATCATTGCTTCAATAGTATAAGTTTCTTCTGCACCTGCAAACTTTTCGTTTTCTGTTTTTCTACCTCTAAGAAGTGGAATTGCAAGTTCCTCAGTAACAAAATTATAATATACATCAAGCATTTGCTTTGTTCTAAGCTTTGCTTCTTCTGCTGTAGCGTGAATAGTATGACCTTCTTGCCATAAGAATTCACTACCTCTTAAAAATGGTCTTGTAGTTTTTTCCCATCTTAAAACACTACACCACTGATTATATAAAATAGGTAAATCTCTATAAGATTTAGCTATTTCTTTAAAATGATCGCAAAATAAAGTTTCACTTGTAGGTCTAATACATAATCTTTCTTCAAGTTTTTCACTTCCGCCTTCAGTTACCCATGCAACTTCAGGTGCAAATCCTTTTACATGATCTTTCTCTTTATTCAAAAGTGATTCAGGTATCAAAAGTGGCATATATACATTTTGTACTCCTGTTTCTTTAAATTTTTTATCTAAACCTTTTTGAATGTTTTCCCATATAGCATATCCTAGAGGTCTATATATTATACATCCTTTTATATTTGTATAAGCACATAGTTCTGCTTTTAAACATACATCTGTATACCACTGTGCAAAATCTACATCTCTGCTTGTTATATTTTCAACAAATTTCTTTTCCATCATTTCTTTTTAGTTTTATTATTTTCCTTTTTTCTCTGCACTAAAGCATTTCTTATTTCTTCTAACAATAAAACTTCCTCACTTTTCTTTATTGATTTCTTTTCTACCTTTTTTTCTTCTTTTATTAATAATTTATTAGTAACTTTCATCATTATAAAAATACAAAAGGCTATTATAATAAAATCTATGACATTCTGAATAAAAATACCATAATTAATAGTCGCATTTTTAAATGAAATACTTAAGTTTGTAAAATCTATTCCACCTATAAATATACCCACAATCGGCATTAATATATTATCTACTAATGAAGATACTATTTTTCCAAAAGCACCACCCATTATAACACCAACCGCAAGATCAATAACATTTCCTCTTGCTATAAACTTTTTAAATTCTTTTATCATAAATTTCTCCTTGATTTCAATAAAAGTATATCACGTATAATAAGATTTCTCAAGAAAAAAACCACTCTACTTAAGAATGATTTTGTTTTAAATATTTTTTTAAATACTCCCCAGTATATGACGATTTAATTTTTATTATTTCTTCAGGCGTGCCAGTTGCAATAACTTTTCCACCTTCATCTCCACCTTCAGGACCTAAATCTATTATATAATCCGAGCACTTTATTATATCTAAGTTATGTTCAATTACTATTACAGTATCTCCATTATTTACTATTCTTTGTAAGATATATATCAATTTTTTTATATCTGCCTGATGAAGCCCTGTTGTAGGTTCATCTAATATATATAAACTTTTTCTTGTCGGTTTTTTTTGAAGCTCTTTTGCAAGTTTAACTCTTCCTGCTTCTCCACCTGAAAGTGTTACAGCATTCTGACCGAGTCTTAAATATCCTATCCCGACATCATGCATTGTTTCAAGACCTTTTTTTATTTTAGGTATGTTTTCAAAAATTTTTAAAGCTTCATCTACTCTTAAATCTAATACTTCACTTATATTTAAACCTTTAAATTTTATCGATAAAGTTTCTTTATTGTACCTTTTTCCTTTACAAACATCACATGGTACATAAACGTCAGGTAAAAAATGCATCTCAATTTTTTTGACTCCATCTCCATTGCAGGCTTCACATCTTCCACCTTTTACATTAAAAGAAAATCTACTTTTATCATATCCTCTTATTTTGGCTTCTTTTGTATCTGTAAAAACATCTCTTATTGCATCAAATACTCCTACATAGGTTGATGGATTACTTCTTGGAGTTCTACCAATAGGGTCCTGTGAAATATATACTACTTTATCTATATTTTCTATACCTTTTATTTCTTTGAATTTACCTGGTTTTTCTTTCGATTTATATAATTCACTAGCTATTTTCTTATAAAGTATTTCATTTACAAGACTACTTTTTCCACTTCCACTTACACCTGTGATACATATAAATGTTCCTAAAGGAAATTTAACATTAATATTTTTTAGATTATTTTCACGAGCTCCTTTTACTTCTAAAAAGTTCCCATTACCTTTTCTTCTTTTTGAAGGTACATCTATTTTTTCTTTTCCGCTCAAATATCTTCCGGTTATGCTTTTCTCATTTTTCATTATTTCTTCAGGTGTCCCTTTTGCTACAAGAAAACCACCATTTTCTCCTGCTTCTGGTCCAATATCATAAATATAATCTGCCGCAAGCATTGTATCAGTATCATGTTCAACTACTATTAAAGTATTACCTAAATCTCTCATTTCTTTCAAAGAATTTATGAGCTTTTCATTATCTCTTTGGTGAAGACCAATACTGGGTTCATCCAAAACATATAAAATGCCGCTAAGTCTGCTACCTATCTGTGTCGCAAGACGTATTCTTTGACTTTCTCCGCCACTTAATGTTGAAGCACTTCTTCCCAGAGTTAAATAATCAAGTCCCACATTCTTTAGAAATGCAAGTCTTTCTTTTATTTCTTTTAATATTAAATTACTTACTTCTTTTTCTGATTCTGTTAAAGAAATTTTATCTAAAAATACTATTAATTCTCTAATACTTAAAAGTGTTATTTCATAAATATTTTTCCCATTTATAAATACATTTAAAACTGAATCATTAAGTCTTGCTCCATGACATTTAGGACAAGGAAGTTCAGTCATATATCCTTCTATCCATTCTCTGATATATCCACTAGCTGTTTCCATATATCTTCTTTCTAAATTTGTAACAATACCTTCTACATAATCATTACTACGAAGTGTACTTCCACTTTTAGAATGATATTCAAACTTTATTTTATCTTTTGAACCATATAAAATCAAGTCAAGTTCTTCTTTAGTTAAATTTTTTATTGGTTTATATAAATCTATATTATAATAATCTGCTACAGCTTCAAGTTTTTTATAATATGTTGTAAGCGTATCTCCACTTTGAAAAGATGCAATTGCGCCGCCCATAATACTTTTATTTTTATCCGGAATCAAAATATCTTCGTCTATTTTTAATTTTACACCAAGTCCTTTACATTCATCGCAGGCACCAAATGGACTATTGAATGAAAACATTCTAGGTTCCAATTCACTTATCGAAAAATCACACTGTGCACATGCATAATGTTCACTCATTAAAAGTTCTCTATCACCTATTACATTTATAAGAGCTTTTCCATTTGCAATAGAAGTACTGGTTTCTATTGCTTCAAATATACGACTTCTGGAATTTTCATTTATAACTATTCTATCTATTACAACATCTATATTGGATTTTTTATTTTTATCTAAATTTATTTCGTCACTTAAATCATATATTTCCTTATTTATTCTTACTCTTACAAATCCATCTTTTCTAAAGTTATCCAATTCATCTTTATGAGTTCCCTTTTCACCTCTAATAACCGGAGCCATAATCTCTATTTTAGTTCCTTCAGGATACTCTAAAATTTTATTGGTCATTTCTTCAATACTCTGACTTTTAATTGGATTTTTATGAATCGGACAATAAGGTATGCCTATTCTCGCATACAAAAGCCTTAAATAATCATAAATTTCAGTAACTGTTCCAACTGTACTTCTTGGATTTTTATTTGTTGTTTTCTGATCTATGCTTATACTTGGGCTTAATCCTTCTATAGAATCTACATCAGGTTTTTCCATATTACCTAAAAATTGTCTTGCATATGCACTTAAACTTTCCACATATCTTCTTTGACCTTCAGCATAAATAGTATCAAAAGCAAGACTGCTTTTTCCACTTCCACTTACTCCAGTCATTATTATTAATTTATTTTTAGGAATTTCTATATCTATATTCTTTAAGTTATTTTCTCTTGCACCTTTTATTATAATTTTATCCACTATTAACACCTACTTATATCTTTCCAAATTGCAAGGAGTATTATACCAAAATACAATTATCAATACCAGTAATACTCAATCTTAATTCAAGCATTGTAATCATATCACACAAACATAGGTTTGTAAACTAATTTTCTAAATATAAAAGTCGTTTTTATTTAAACGACTTATTATTCTTAGTTTCTTCTCAAAAATTCTTTAATAATTTAATAATCAAAGTTATATATTGTAGCGTCCCATCTGCCTTTATTAATGCCAGCATTATCTCCATTGTTAGAATTACTACTACCTGCTGCAACAAATTTATTTGAAGAAGCTGTAATAGCATTAAAAGTTTCAGATCCACTTCCACCAAAATTTCTAGCCCATACTAAACTTCCATTAGTGTTGACTTTTATAATCAGACCATCTTGGCCACCTTTGTTTGGAGTCACATTTGTTGAATAACTGCCACCTGAAACAAAATATCCGTCTGATACAGCTGTTATATCATTAAATTCATCATCTAAATTTCCAGGATAGCTATATGACCAAATTACATTTCCGTTACTATTATTAAGTTTTGCCATTGTAGCTTCAGATCTAGCAGTTCCAACTGCGACAATTTCGTTTCCACCAGCAACTCCTGTTAATTTCGCCCAAACTCCTGATTCACCATATGCCTGTTCCCATAGTTTTGTTCCACTAGAACTATATTTTGCAATTAGAAAATATCCAGTACTGCTATAATTTGCCGATTTATTTCCTACCGCTACAACTCCTCCGTTTGTTTCAGCTATAGCTGTAAATTGAGAATCATTTGTAGAACCATCATGACAATAAGTTTGCCACAATACATTTCCACTAGAACCATATTTTACTATATATGCTGCACGAGGCTTAGACGGACCACCACCTACAGTCCAATTATAATTAGCTTGTTTTGTCCCTACAACAATAACACCATCCAATACTTTTACTACTTTTTCATAACCATGTCCGATTTTTACCTTTTTCCATAATAAGTTTCCATTTAAATCATATTTTACTATAGTAGCAACGAATTCCTTTCCCGGATTTAATCCTGTTAAATCTCTATCATTTGACCACGATGTTCCTACTGCTACATATCCATCTGATACTGCTGTTACTCCATTGAAATAATCTGTATCAGATCCTCCGAAAAACTTTTTCCATACTAAGTTTCCAGATGCATCATATTTTACTAATATTGCTGTAGCATCATAATCATAACTTTTTGTAATACCTACTATGTCTATATCACCTGAAAAGGCATTTCCTGCAGCAACATATCCCCCATCTGGAGCTTCTACAACATCCCAGAAATAATCGTCGCTTGTTCCACCAAACATTCTCACCCACGAAAGTCTAAGTACATCTACATTTGCTGTATATGTCGCTGACTTATTCGCTAAATTTTCTTTTACAGTAATTGTAGCTGTTCCAGCCTTATTTCCTGCTTTTATTGTTAAAGTCGCTCCTGATATAGAACATGTAGCAATTAAAGAATCGCTGGTTATACATGAAAGTGTTCCATAATTGCTTCCTGTTATTGTACTGGATAATGTCTTGTTTAAAGTAGTACTTCCACTCGTTGGAGTTAATCCTAAAGTAATATCATTCACTGTAACATTATAACTTACTGACTTATTATCTAGATTTTCTCTTACTGTTATTACTGCATTTCCTGTTCCTACTCCTGTTACTTTTAATTTATTTTCAGTTATACTGCATGTAGCAATAGATGCAGTATTTGTTTCACATGATAGTGTTCCATAATTTTCTCCTGTAATTTCGACTTCTTTTTGCTGTGATTTTAATATAGTTCCGCTTGTTTCACTAAGTCCTAGTGTTATTTCATATTTAAAGATTAAATTACACTTTTCACTTTCGCTACCTGTTTCAAATTTAATTTTCCTGGTAGTATTATCCCAATCTAAACTAGTATTATCTCCACTGCAAATTGATTCAAGATCTAGGTTTACATTTTCGGGTATCTTTTTAATTAATTTAGTCTGAGTTCCTTTTTTCTCAAGCATTGAAATTAGATTATTATTATTTATAAAATAATAGTTCTTTATTCTAAATGGTATAGATAAAACTACTACTGTTGCTATAATTAAAAATATATATTTAACTAATTTCATATTTTCGCCTACTTTCCTATAGTAATATTATCATTTATCATAGTTTTTATCAAGAAAAGATTAGTAATATATATATGTCTTTAATAAAATAACATTAGAATATTAATATGGTTACATAACACAAAGTGATAAACAAAAAAATTAGTATTGAAGGTCATTATTATTATGAATAATTTATTAATATTAAAATTTTTATTAAAGCTATTAAAATCATTGGAATTTTGAAATATAGTTATACCTAAGACTTAATGTTATATATATTAAAAATAACCGAATAAACAGAGTTTTGTTATTTTGGTTATTAGTATAATTAATAATCAAAATTATATATTACTGCATCATACACACCTTTATTTAATCCTTGCATGTCTCCATTATTAGAACTAGTATCACCTACTATGATAATTTTACTTGAGGAAGACAAAACAGAACTAAAGTTGTCAGCTCCATTTCCTCCAAAATGTTTAACCCAAACTAAACTTCCACTGGGACTAATTTTTAATACAAGTCCATCAGTGCTACCTTTGCCTGGAATTATATTTGTTGATGTGCTATTTCCTACAACTACAAATCCATCTAAAACTGTTGTAACATCGTTAAAAACATCCGTGGCAGTACCTGGATAACTATATGACCATATAACATCACCATTATTATTAAGTTTTGCCATTGTCGCTTCATTGTCGACTTTTCCAACTATAATTACACCCTCTGTAATAGAACTAATACCAAAAAGCTTTCCATTTTTTCTTAATTCACCATACTGCTTTTCATATATTTTTGTTCCATTTTTATTAAATTTAGTAATAAGTAAATTTGAAGTTCCATTATAATATGCTACAGCTTGATTTCCTACTGCTACATATCCTCCGTTAGATTCTACAACATTTGTAAATCCACTACTGGCTATCGAACCATCATGAGAATAAGCTTGCCATACTAAATTACCACTTAAATTATATTTTACTATATATGCTGCTATTACAGAAACAGGTCCTGGCTGTGAAGGAATAGCCCAATTCATATTTGACATTTTAGATCCAACAACTATGACCCCATCTGATACAGATATTATTTTTTCAAAATTATGTCCCTGCACTGGAATTTTTTTCCATATTAAATTTCCATTTAAATCATATTTTATTAAAACAGGTACATTATTAGCATTGGGATTTAATCCTGCTAGATCTCTATCTTTGGACCATGTCATTCCTATTACAATATAACCATCTGAAACTGCTGTCACTCCTTTAAATTCCTCTGTATCAGATCCTCCAAAGAACTTTTTCCATACTACATTTCCTGCTGCATCATATTTTACTAACATTGCTGTTGCATCATACTCATAACTCATTGTAATACCTGTTATATCTATATCTTCTGAAAAAGTTTTTCCTGCAGCTATATATCCTCCATCTGCTGTTTCTATAACATCCCAAAAATAATCCCAGTTTGTTCCACCAAATGTCTTGACCCATGAAAGTTTAAGTACATCTACATTTGCTGTATATGTTACTGATTTATTCGCTAAATTTTCTTTTACAATAATTGTAGCTATTCCAGCCTTACCACCTGTTTTTATCGTTAAAGTTGCACCTGATATAGAGCATGTTGCAATTAAAGAATCACTTGTTATACATGTAAGAGTACCATAATTACTTCCAGTTATTGTACTTGTTAATGTCTTATTTAAAGTAGTACTTCCACTTGTTGGTGTTAATCCTAAAGTAACATCAGTAACAGTTGCTGAAAATGTAGCCTGCTTATCGGAAGTTGTATCTTTAACAGTTATTGTTGCAGTCCCAGGATTCAAGCCTGTTACTGTAAGTTTAGTTTGTGTTACAGTGCAAGATGCTATAGTTGGATTATTTGATTCACATGTAAGTTTGCCATAATTTTCTCCATCTATCCCCACTTCTTTTTTATTTGATTTTAATATTGTTCCACTTGTTTCATTTAAAGTAAGTATTACATCATATTGAAAAGTTAAATTACATCTTGTAGATTCAGTATCTGAAGAAAATCTAATTTGTCTTTTAGTATCATCCCATGATAAAGCTGCATTTTCCTTGCATTCATAAGTAAGATTCAAATTTGGACTTTCAGGGATTTTTTTAATTAATTTTAACTGACTTCCTTTTGATTCATACATCGAAATTAAATTATAATCATTAATAAAATAATTGTTACTTATCTTAAAAGATATAAATAAAAACATGACAGTTGTCAAAATTAAAAATATATATTTAAATACTCTTTTCATAGCTTCACCTATTTTCTATAATCATAATATCATTTATTAAAATTTTAATCAAGAAAAATTATAATCTATATCAGCGATTTTTCTAATAAAATAATAATGACTTTTTTTATTTTTCAAAATTATATATTGTACCCCCTTTAGTTGTGGTTCCTGAAAAATCTTGATCATTTGAATATGTATATCCTACAACACCATATCTCGTTCCATTAGACACTATTGCATTGAAACAATCTGAATTACTTCCTCCAAAAGTTTTAACCCACAAGAGAGTTCCTGATTTATTAAATTTTGCAATAACGCCATCAATTGATCCCCTATTTAGTCCAAGATAATCATAATCATTAGCCTCACTCTTGCCTACAGCAATATATCCATCGCTTACTTCAGTAACTCCATAAAATTGTGAAAAACCAGGATCAGTACCCTCAACTACAGTTCCCCAAATAAGACTTCCAGAGCTATTAAATTTTGCAATTAATGCACCTCCTGAGCCAGAACCTACTACTATCACACCATCTGATGTTTTAATTATACTGTTAAGCCAATCTCGATTATTAAAGCCAAATTCCCATAATTTTGTACCATTTTTATTATATTTAACAATTAATGCACCAGATTGAGTTCCACTTGGATTTATATATAATCGACCCGCAAAATAATACTCATTGTTAAATTCAGTAACTGCTTTAAGTTTTTTATGACTAAAGTCAGGGTCAGCATAATCATATATTTTTTCCCATTGCGATACTCCATTTGAATTATATTTAATAATTACACCTTTTCCTGGAATTGAAGATCCCCCTCCATAAGACCAGTCAAAAAACCCTGCACTTTCTCCCGCAACTAGAAATCCATCACTTATTGTAATTATATCATTAAAAGTATAGGTGGTATTTGTATTTTTTTTCTGCCACACAAAATTTCCGTTCAAATCATATTTTATAATATATGGAGTAGAAATATATGAGTCACTCAAACTTTCTCCTACCACGACATATCCATCTGAAACTGTAGTTATAGCATAAAAATATTCAAGATATCCTTCAGTATGAAATTTTTCCCATACCAATTCACCATAAAAATTATATTTTGCAATTACTGCTTTACCATCAAATTCATCAAAAGAGTATCCAACAACAACATAACCATCTGATTCCATTACAATATCGTTAAATTCATTAGCGCTTGTTCCTGCAGAATATTTTATTATAAAGTTCAAATCTTTTACAGTAATATTATAATTCACCGTTTTATTTTCTATATCTTCTCTTACTGTTATTACTGCATTACCTAAACCTAGACCTGTTATTTTAAGCTTAGTACCTTCCACCACACAAGAAGCTATAGATGAATCATTAGTTGAACAGCTTAGTTTACCATAATTCTCTCCTGTAATACTTACTTCTTTTTGTTTTGTTTTTATTACTGTTCCAGTTGTTTCACTTAAATTAAGTATAACATTATTTTTAAAAGTTAAATTACATTTAATATTTGCACTATTTGAAGAAAATTTAATTTGTCTCTTAGTATTATTCCATTCTAAAGAAGCTTCTCCTTTACATTCAGTTATAAGATTTAAATTTACATTTTCAGGAATTTTCTTAATTGATTTTATCTGATTTCCCTTTTCTTCATACATCGAAATTATATTATTGCTATTTTTAGAAAAATTATAATCAATCCTTAATGTAATTAATAAAGTTATCAATGTTAAAACTATAAAAGCAATTTTTTTCATTTTACCACCTATTATATTACTGTAATATTACCATTTTTTTAAAATTTATCAATGAAAAAGAACTTCATCAGTTCTCAATCGTATTTTTATACTCCTTACAGAGTTCATCTAAATCTTTAATTAAAGTTTCAACCACAGCTTTTTCTAAAGTTCTTACACCACTGGCAAATTTATGTCCTCCGCCACTATACTTCATAGCTACTTCATTAATAACAGGTCCTCTACTTCTAATATTTATTTTATAAAGATTATTTACTACGTCTTTAGATATGAATATCCACACATAAATTTCATTTATATTATTAAAATCATTTATCATATTAGATGCACTAGCTATATCTGCATTAAAACTACTAATTATATCATCGTCAAGTTCAATATATGCAAAGCCATTCTTTGTTACTTTTAAGTTTTCTGCTATATATCCCATAAGTCTAACATCGCTGAGCGGTCTACTATAAAGATCTGCATATAATTTTTGTATATCAAGTTTATTTTTTTCGACTAAATCTGCTATCATTCTGAAAACGCCAGGATCCGTAGGATAAAACATAAACCTATTTGAATCGGCAACAATACCTGTAAACAAATTTTCTGCTATGCTTTTAGTCATTCTAAGTCTTGTATTGTTGATTAGTTCAAGCACTAATTGTGCTGCACTTGTTGCCTTATCCTTAACATGTTCAATATAACCATATCTTTCTATAAAAGGATGATGATCTATTTTAATAACATGTTTAAACTCTTCAACATTTAATCCATCTATTCTTTTTTTATCTGGAACATCCACCGCTACTACAAGTGCTTCTTTATCAAGTTCCTGCACTTTATCTATAGTCCCAAAATTTTTGAATTTTGCAACTGAAGCACCAAGAGCAAACACTTCTTTAGATGGAAAAGTCTCTTTAATACTTTCTTTTAAAGCAAGCTGTGTACAGATTGCATCTGGATCAGGACCAATATGTCTAACAACATAAATCTTTTTATACTTTTTTATTTCATTGTATATATTTTTATATACTTTATTCACTATTTACACCTATTTTATAAAGTCACAAGTATCTTTTGCAATCATAATTTCTTCATTAGTAGGTACTACATAAACATCTATTTTAGAGTCCTCACTAGAAATCTTTTCAAAACTACTTTTTTTACCTTTATTCTTTTCCTTATCTAATTTTACACCTAAACAAGCTAGCTTTTCACAAATAAGTTTTCTTACTAAATCATCATTTTCGCCAATACCAGCAGTAAATGTAATTACTTCTACCCCTTCAAGAAGAGTATTATAAGCAGATATATAATTAACTATTCTTTTTACATACATGTTTATTGCCAGAACGCATCTATCATTTCCATTTAAGTATCCTTCGCCAATATCTCTCATATCACTTCCTGTATCACTTAAAGAAAGCATACCACTGTTCTTATTAAGTTCACTTATTATTCCATCTACAGTATCTCCTGTTTTATCCATCAAATAAGGAATAATTGCTGGATCTATATCTCCAGACCTGGTTCCCATTATAAGACCGGCAAGCGGAGTAAATCCCATTGTTGTGTCAACACATTTTCCATCATTTATAGCACATAAACTAGCGCCGTTTCCTAAATGACAGTTTATCATTTTTGGATTTCTACCAAGTTGCTTGTTAATTTCTTCAGTTATATATTTATGACTTGTTCCATGAAAACCATATTTTCTAACTGCATATTTTGTAAACCATTCAAAAGGCACTGCATATAAGAATTCTTCTTTATCCATTGTCTGATGAAATGCAGTATCAAAAACTGCAACATGAATTATATTTGGAAGAACCTCCATCATACTTTTTATACCAACTAAATTAGCAGGCATATGTAAAGGTCCTAAAGGTATTAATTCTTCGATAGTTTTAATAACTTGTTCATCAATTATTACACTGGTATAATAAACATCTCCACCATGCAATACTCTATGTCCTACTCCTTCTATTTCTTCATAAGTTGAAATAATATTCATTTCTATTAAATCATCCAGTAAAAACTGAACTGCAACTTTATGATTTTCAAGAGGTTTTTCTTTTACTATTTTTTCTCCATTATATTTTATTGTATAAAAACTTCCTTCTATACCAATTTTCTCAAAAGTTCCACTTACAATTACTTTTTCTTCAGGCATTTCAAAAAGAGTAAACTTCAAAGAAGAACTTCCTGCATTAATACTAATTATCTTCATAACTTTCCTTCTTTCTATATATTATATTATAACAATAATTATATATAAAAAAAAGGATAAATATCCAATAAACTTTATAAGTTTGTCAAATTTAGAAATTATCCATAATATATTACTGAAATAAACTAATTAATTTTTAAATCTATCTGTTTTAAATTCTGTTGCCAAAAAATCTTTAGGATCTTCTTTAATATTTTTAAAATATTCATTCTTTAATTTATTTACCTGGCTGTTTGTGTTTTTAACTTTCATTTTTCTATTTGTAAAAGACATAGTATTCACCATTAAATAATATGCCCTAAACATATGAATTTATGATTTATTTATACTAACATTCATTTTTTACATAATTTGATTTATCTTTAATCAAAGTTTATAAATATTCACTTATTTCTTCTTGTTCATCTTTTATATCAACAATCATTATATTTTCTATAGCCTCTTTGATAAGTGTTTCATAATCAAATAAATCTTCTATTTCTTTTGCTTCATTAATATCAGGATTTATAACCGGATGTTTAGGTACAAAAATAGTACAGCAATCTTCAAAAGGAAGAATACTCGTTTCATAGGTTTCAATTTGTTTTGAAATATTTATTATTTCAAGTTTATCAAAAGATGCAAGAGGTCTTATTATAGGAAAATTCGTTACTTCATTTACAACTTCAATACTGGTAAGAGTCTGACTTGCAACCTGACCTATACTTTCGCCATTTATTATCGCATGACATCTGTTTTTCTTTGCTATAATTTCTGCAATACGATACATCATTCTTCTCATAACAGTAATTACATATTCATCTTTTCCTTCTTTATATATAGTTTCCTGAATTTTAGTAAAGTTAATTATATACATTCTGGAATTAGTTCCATATTTTCTTATAATATTTGCAAGCTTAATTACTTTATTTCTTGCTTCAATACTTGTGTGAGGGATGCTTTCAAAATAAATATAATCTAGTTTTACACCTTTTTTCATTGCAAGATATCCTGCGACAGGACTATCTATTCCACCTGATAACATTAAAAGTGCTTTACCAAGTGTTCCTACTGGAAAACCACCAAGCCCCTTGATTCCATTTTTGTATAAATAAATCCCTTCCTTTCTAATTTCCACATTTAATAAAACTTCTGGATTATGAACATCTACCTTTATATCGTTTATATTCTTAAGTATATATCCTCCGACTGTTCTGCTAACTTCTGTAGAAAGTATTTCATAAGATTTATCACTTCTGTTAGTTTCTACTTTGAATGTTTTAAAATCAAGTGCTTTCATTATTAAAACCGAATTTTTACCAATAGTTTCAATATTTCTATCTTCAAAAAACACACATTCTACAATTTCATAAATTCCAAAAATATTTTTAAGTACTTCAATTGATTTATTTATATCTTTTTCTTCTACATCAATAAACATTCTAAAAAAGTCATAAGTTATACTATGACTTATATTCTCAAGCTTTTCCTCTATATTTTTTATTAATAATTTGATAAAGAATCCTCTATTGTCTTTCTTTGTAGTAAGTTCACCATATTTAATCATTATTAATTTTTTCATTCTTTACCTCACTTCAATATTTTCAATATTTAATAATTCATGATTTTCATCAAATTCTAGTTTAAAAATTTCGGGTGATCTAAATGGTAAGTCAAAAATTTTTTTATCTTTAAAATAAACACTATAAATATATCCATCAAAACTTAGTTCACACCATCTTTGAAGCAGATACATCATTGCAGTTGCATGAAACACTATAGCAATTTTCTTACCTTTGTTATTATTTAAAATATCAATTAAATCTGATATCATTCTTTCATATGTTTCTTTTCTAGATTCACCAGTTTCTAATTTATAATTTTCATTCTTAAACTGATTTAATTCAAAATCTTTAGGAACTTTATCATAAGCGTCAACACCACTTTTTCTTTCTCCAAAATTACTATTTACAAAAAGCTCAATATTGTTTTTATAAGCAATATATTTAGCTGTAGCTACAGCTCTTGAGTAATGTGAAGAAACAACTATATCAATATTTGATAATTCAGGCATTTCACTCATTTTTCTTGCTTTCTCTTCACCTAAAACTGTCAAAATCATTTTTTCGTTTTGCATTTGAAAACTATCATTAGTTTTTTGATTTTTTATTTTAAATTTTTCAGAATGTCTTATTAAATATACTATTGTTTTCATTATCTCCTATTTTAATAATAAATCATTATAAGTTCTTCTGAATGCATCTATAAATTTATTTATCTCATCTGTTGTAGTTAAATGACTTATACTGATTCTTATACTAGTGGTACTTATGCTTTTATCATTAGTTAAAGCCTTTAACACTGTACTTTCCTCATTAGAAGAACAAGCTGTATTTGTACTGATATATATTCCTTCTTTTTCAATTGCTCTTATAAAAGTTTCGGCTTTTATTTTAAGCAAACTTATATTAACTATGTGAGGAACACACAAATCATTAGAATTTATTTTTATATCTAAATCGCAAATATTTTTAATTAATATATTTTTAAGTTTTTCAATTTTCTTTACATTCTTATCAAAATTCTCATTCATTATTCTCATTGCTTTTGAAAACGCTACTACTAAAGGAAGTGCCGGAGTTCCTCCTCTTAACGGAGTATTCTCTGTAGTTCCATATATCATAGGCTCTAATTCAATATTTTTACTTTTGTATAATATACCTATTCCTTTTGGTGCATAAATTTTATGTGCTGAAAAAGAAGCAAGATCAACATCTGTAATCATAAAGGTTCTCTTACCAAGAGCCTGTGTCATATCACTATGGAAGATAACATTAGAATTCTTTTTATTAATCACCTGTTTTATAGTTTTTAAAGGTGCCTTAAACCCTACTTCAGAGTTAACTGCACAGATGCTTATTAATATTGTATCTTTTCTTATTAAGCGTTCAAGATCAGTTAAATCAACCTGACCATTTTCTAAAAGTCTTACATAACTTATTTCAAATCCACATTTTTTAAGTGCATCCATAGTATCAAGCACACTTTTATGTTCAAGATAAGAAGTAATTATATGTTTTCCTTTTTTCTGATACTTTATAGCTGTTCCTATAATGGCAAAAGTATTTGATTCACTTGCACCACTTGTATAAATTATTTCTTTATGAGAACATCCTAGAATACCGCTTATCTGATCTGTTGCTTTCATAAAAAGTTCTTTTGATTTAACTCCCAGATTATGTAAAGAATTGGCATTTCCTATAAATTCTTTAGTAACCATATTATAAGAATCTAATACTTCATCAAGTACAGGAGTTGTAGCTGAATAATCTAAATATATCATTTAAACCTCTTGAACCACTGTTAAAATAACCGGTTTACTTTCAGTCTGACTATATAGATATTCTCCAACTTTTTCTCTTATTTCATTTCTTATAGCAGTATAGTCGGCATATTTTTTATTAGTATTTGCTAAAATTATAGAAACTGCAATACGTTTAATTTCTTCCATAACGTCTCCGTTTTCTTTACTATAGACAAATCCTCTTGTAATAACTTCAGGACCTATAACAATTTTCTTACCTTTTTTCTCTAAAGTAGAACTTATTAAAACTAATCCATTATTACCAAGCATTTCTCTGTCTTTAAGTACAAGTTCACCAATATCCTTTGTACTTTTTCCATCTATTAATACATCTCCAATATTAATGTGTTTAAAATCGTTTAAAAGATTACCATTTTCAAATGTTACAATATCACCGTTTTGCTTTAATAGTATATTTTCTTTAATTATTCCAACTTTAGAGGCTAAATTTGCATTTTCAACCTGATAACGATATTCACCTTTTATTGGCATATAATATTTAGGGTTAAAAAGTTTTATTAAAAGCATCAAATCTTCACTAGAAGCATGGTACCTTACATTTTTTTCTTTTGGTACAGTTTCTATGTTTACACCTTTCATCGCTATATCATTTAAAAGTTTTACAAGTATTCCCTCATATGCATCATAAGAAGGTTCAGCAAAACAAATAGTATCGCTTGAATCAATTGTAATAAATTTATCATATCCTGTTATAATTCTATTTATATTATAGTAAGGAGTTTGTCTATCATTACTTATTAAAATTATACTGTTTGCATCTTTTAAATTTGTAAGATCTCCTATAAGATTAGCTTCAATATTTAAATATCCTTTTTTTATGCACATATTTATAATTGTGTGAAGTTCTTTACCCATTATAACAATTTTTCTTTTCTTACCTTTAGCGGCGTCAAAAATCTCCTGTATAGTATGAATATGCAAAGGTAATATACTGAATATAACTCTTCCTTTATTACTTTCAATTATACTTTTAAAGAAACTATCCAGTTTGTGTTTTGGAGAAGTATGACCTTTCTTCTCAGAAAACACACTTTCAGCAAGCAAACATAAAACTCCCTGCTTTCCAATGTAAGCAAGTTTACCTAAATCCATGTCATAATGTCCACTCATAGTGGAATCTATAATAAAGTCAGCCATATAAATAATGCTTCCATCATTTGTATTTATACTATATCCTACTGTATCAGGCACTGAATGTGTCACATTAAATGGGAAAATACTAAAAGTTTTAAAATCAAGCTTTTTATGTGGATAAACAGTTATTATTGTAGGAAGTTTTATTCCTTCAAGTTCACATTCTATTTTTATTATCTCACTCGTAAATTCTGTAGCGTACACTATTATATTAGGTATTTCTGTTATCAAATCCATTAATGCACCCATATTTTCTGAATGTGGATGTGTTAAAAATATACCTACAAGTTTACTGTAGTTATCTTTGATATATTTAAAATCAGGAATAACATAATCTACCCCATACATTTTATCAGGTGCATATTTAAGCCCCGCATCAAAAATCAATAACCTGTCATCAACAGTTACTGTATATAAATTTTTCCCGTTTTCGTTTAAGCCACCTAAAGCCATTACATTAATTTTACTCATATTAAATCTCTCCTCTCGAAATTAAAAAGTTCTTTTGGTTTATTAATTATACCAAAAAAACTTAAATAAATAAAGTGTTTTATATTAAAAGCACATAAATCTTCATATATATATAGAAAAAAAACATTTTTTATATAATTCTAATTTTTATTCATTACAAATTCATAGTATAAAATTAAATATTATATTTTTCTTTTAATAACTTAATATCTCTATAAATACCTTTTCTCAGTTCGTTTTCATACTGAGCTTTTTCAATAACTTCAATTTCAGTATTTAATTCTTTTTCAATATCATAAGGCACTCTGACAAAAGTGAAAGACAAACTGTTGCTGTATTCTCTATCATTTATCTCTCCCTCTATTATTAAATAAGATGCTTGAGTTATTTCCATAAAATCACTATCAATATTGTCATCTCTAATAATATCAATCGGATTACCTACACTTCCACAGTTAATTAGAGTCTTACAATAAAATTTTTCCATAAACTGTGAATGTAAGTCACCAAATATCACTATGTCTGCAACCTTTTGAGAAATTGTTTTATCTGAAGGATAGAAAGCTTTAATATTTTCTTTATAAGTGGCAAGATTATTAATTCGATCAAAGACTCCGGTAGGAGATGCATGAAATAATCTTATAAAACTTCCACTAATATATAATTCATAACAAAATGCTAAATTTTTAATTTTATTTATATATTCTTCTCCTAATTGTTTTCTAAAAGCTTTTTTTCTAGCAGTATTTAAGTCTTTATCATTATATATGAACTCTTCTAAATTTCCTCTGACAACAACTTCACAGTTCTCTAAAATTAAATCAATACATTCTTTAGGATGAATACCTTTACCAACAATGTCTCCTAAACAGAATATTCGTTTTATGTGTTTCTCATTTATATCTTTTAACACAGTTTTTAATGCTTCTAAATTACCATGAATATCTGAAATTATTGCAATTCTCTCCATACTTCATATCCTTCCAACTTAATAGCATTATATAATTTTTATAAAATTAAATCCACAGAAAAAGGCTAATTTAGCCTTTAAATTTATTCTTTATCTTTTGGTTTATTTTCCTGAGGTAAAGCTTCTTTTCTTGAAAGATTTAATTTACCACGTTTATCAAATCCTGTTGCTTTTACTATAATTTCGTCTCCAACTTTAACTATATCACTTGGTTTTTCAACTCTTTTATGATCTAGCTGAGAAACATGTACAAGTCCTTCACATCCAGGCCATAATTCACAAAAAGCACCAAAATCTTCAATCTTTACAACTTTAACAGTATAAATCTTTCCGATTTCAACTTCTTTAACAATATCTTCAATCATTTTCATTGCTCTGTCAATTATTTCATAATCTGTATGATAAGCCATTACTCTTCCATCATCTTCAATATCAATCTTAACTGCATCTTTATCACTAACAGTTTTTACATTTGAAGATTCAAGAATAATCTTAGTAATTGTTTCTCCACCTCTTCCAATAACATCTTTAATCTTATCTGGATTTATAGTCATCATTCTAATCTTTGGTGCATAAGGACTAAGTTCTTTTCTAACTTCAGGTATAGTTTCTTCTATTAAATCTAAAACTTCTTCTCTAGCTTTTCCAGCTTGAACTAAAGCTTCAGAAAGTATTTTTTCAGTTACACCTTTAATTTTAATATCCATTTGTAAAGCAGTGATACCTTTTCTAGTACCCGCAACTTTAAAGTCCATATCTCCCATATGATCTTCTAGTCCTTGAATATCTGTAAGAATAGTATATTTTTCATAACTATTCCCTTCAGTTATAAGTCCCATTGCAATTCCTGCTACTGGTGCTTTAATTGGTACACCTGCAGCCATTAATGACATACAACCTGCACATATACTTGCTTGTGAAGATGAACCATTACTTTCAAGAACTTCACTTACTACTCTAATAGTATAAGGGAATTCTTCTTCTGAAGGCATTATTTGTAAAAGTGCTTTTTCTGCAAGAGCACCATGTCCTATCTCTCTTCTTCCTGGAGATCCATATCTTCCTGTTTCACCAACACTAAATGACGGAAAATTATAATGAAACATAAATCTTTTTGAATCTTCAATTCCAAGTCCATCTAAAATTTGATGTTCTCCAAGTGCACCTAATGTTGTTACTGCAAGTGCTTGAGTTTCTCCTCTTGTAAATAATGCACTTCCATGAGGTCTTGGAAGAAGATCAACTGCTGCAGAAAGAGGTCTAATCTCATCCATCTTTCTACCATCAGGTCTAATATGATCTTCCACTATAAGTCTTCTAACTTCGCTAGCCTCTATATCATTAGCGACTTTACTAACTTGTCTTAAATCTTCTTCAAGAGTTTCATCATCTTTGTGAGATTTCTTGTAATCTTCTACTGCTTTCTCTTTTGCTTTATCAATAGCCGCATATTTATCAAGTTTTTCTTTTATCTGAATAGCTTTTCTCATATCTTCAAGAATATTATTAGTAACTTCTGTTACAATTTCTTCTTTCAACTGTGCAAGAGAAACTTCTATTTTTTCTTCTCCAACTTCACTTATAATATCATCCTGTATTAAACACAATTCTTTTACAAATTCGTGTCCAAACATTAATGCTTCAAGCATTTCTTCTTCACTAACTTCTTTACTAGAGCTTTCAACCATATTAATAGCTTCTTTTGTACCCGCTACTGAAAGGTTTATAGTGCTCCTTTCAAGTTCTTCAGTGCTTGGATTTATAACTAATTTGCCATCTATTTTACCAACTATTACACCTGCAACAGGACCTTCAAATGGTATATTAGAAATTCCAAGTGCAAGACTTGTTCCAAATAAAGCCGTCATTTCAGGTGTATAATCAGGATCAACACTTAATACTGTATTAATAACCTGAACTTCATTTCTAAAGTTTTCACTGAACATTGGTCTTATTGGTCTATCAATAACTCTTGCTGTAAGTGTAGCATTATCAGTTGGTCTTCCTTCTCTTTTAATAAACCCACCAGGGATTTTACCAACTGAATATAATTTTTCTTGATATAAAATTGTTAATGGAAAAAAGTCTGCACTACTGACAGTATTACTCATAACTGCTGTAGAAAGAATTACTGTATCTTCATATCTTACTAAAACTGATCCCCTTGCCTGTTTAGCAAGTTCTCCTGTTTCAATTATCAGTTTTTTGCCATTAAATTCATATTCAAATATTCTTTTCATAAATTTCCTTCCTTAAAATTAAAAAGACACTTAAAATAAGTGCCTACTTTCTGATGTTTAAATTTTCAATCAGCTTACGATATCTGTTAACGTCTTCACGTTTTAAATAATCTAGTAAACTTCTTCTTTTTCCAACTTTCTTTAACAAACCTAACTTAGAATGCTTATCTTGCTTATGAAGTTTCATATGCTCAGTAAGTTCATTTATTTCAGTTGTAAGAATTGCAACTTGTACTTCTACAGAACCAGTATCTTTTTCACCTTTTCTGTATTGTTTAATTATTGCTTCTTTCTGATCTTTTTTTAAAGCCATGTTAATTTCCTCCATTTCTTAAAATCGGTTTAATCTGAGTAAAAAGTCGGAGAAACTAATTACCAAGAAAAAACTTCTACTTAATTATATTACAGTTATTAAAATAAATCAAATGTTTTTATAAACTAACAAGTATT
>CAZVIQ010000009.1:1282-23609 GCA_964626795.1 uncultured Muribaculaceae bacterium | reverse complement strand
GAGATGATTTTGATAATATTATAATAGATTATTTAGTAAGTGAATTTAAAAGTTCTAACGGAGTAGATTTAAGTAAAGATAAACTTGCTATGCAAAGACTTAAAGATGGTGCTGAAAAAGCAAAAAAAGATTTAAGTGGTGTAGTAACTACACAAATAAGTCTTCCATTTATTACACAGGGAGAAAATGGTCCACTTCATTTAGAAGTAACACTAACAAGAGCGAAACTTGAAAGTCTAATAAAAGATCTTGTAGAGTCTACAAGAAAACCAGTGAAAGACGCTTTAAAAGAAGCGAAACTTACTAAAAATGATATAGATAAAGTAATATTGGTGGGAGGTTCAACTCGTATACCAATGGTTCAGGAACTAGTTAAAGATGAACTTGGAAAAGAACCATCAAAAGAAGTTAATCCAGATGAAGTTGTGGCAATGGGAGCAGCTATTCAAGGAGGAGTATTAACTGGTGAAGTAGATGACTTAGTACTTCTTGATGTTACACCATTATCTCTTGGTATAGAGACCCTTGGAAATGTAATGACAGTATTAATACCAAGAAATACTACAATTCCTACAACTAAATCACAAGTATTTAGTACAGCAGCCGATAATCAACCAGCTGTAGATATTCATGTACTTCAAGGTGAAAGACCTATGGCAGCAGATAATAAAACACTTGGCAGATTTGCACTTACAAATATACCACCTGCACCAAGAGGAATACCACAAATTGAAGTATCATTTGATATAGATGCTAACGGTATAGTTAATGTTAAAGCTAAGGATCTTGGAACAAATAAAGAGCAGGCAATAACGATAACTTCTAATACTGGACTTTCACAGGAAGAGATAGATAAGATGATGAAAGAAGCTGAAGCTAATAAAGAAGCTGATGAAAAGAAAAAAGCAGAAGCTGAAACTCGTAATGAAGCTGAGCAAATGATATTTACTACTGAAAAAGCAATTAAAGATCTTGGAGATAAAGTAACTGATGATGAGAAAAAAGAACTTGAAGAATTAATTGATGAAGTAAAGAAATCATTAGAAGGTGAAGATATAGAAGATATTAAAGAAAAAACTTCTAAATTATCTGAAAAAGCAATGAATTTATCTGCAAGAGTTTATGAAGAAATTAATAAACAAAATGCTGAAAAATCTGAAGAAGCACCTAATGAAGATAAAAATGACACAGTAAAAGATGCTGAATATGAAGAAAAATAATGATATTTAATATATATAAGGGCTGTTTTTAGCCCTTATATATAATTTTTTAGGAGGAATATGAATAAAAACAGACTGGAACAAATTATAAATGAATTTAAAGATTATAAAGTTGATCTAATAGATGTATTTTATAAAAAGGGAATAAATACTTTATATAGTTATGAGAATTCTGAAATGAATAACATATCTTCTATTATGGATGAAGGTATAGGAATTAGAACTATTTTAGGAGACAGTCAAAAATATGCCTATTCAAATAACTTTGAAGAAGGCGCTATAACAAAATTATTAAAAGATTTAAAATCAAACTACAAAAAAGTTAATAAAAAAAAGAAAACTGTACTTAAATTAGAAAAAATTGAATCAAACAAACCAATTATTCCTCATAAAAAATTTAGTGATAAGAAAAAGAAAAAAATTATGTCAAAATTTGATAAACTTATTAGAGAATTTGACAGTAGAATATTACAGGTACAAGTTTTATTATTAGAAAGTTCAAATGATATAATTATAGCTAACAGTCAAGGAAAATATATTACTGAAAATAGAAATTATACAAGAATAAGTGTTATAGCAGTGGCTAAAGAGAATGAAAAAACTGCAAAAAGTTATGAGAGTTTTGGCATAACCGGAGGATATGAATTACTTGATAATCTGGATATTGAGAGAATATCTAGTTCTATTGCAGAGTCAGTAATTAAAAAACTTAATGCTGTTTCTATAAAAGGTGGAAATATGCCTGTAATAATAGAATCTGGTTTTGGAGCAGTTATATTTCACGAAGCATGCGGCCATGCAATGGAAGCAACAACTGTATCAAAAAATATTTCTGTTTTATCAGGAAAACTTGGAGAAAAGATTGCTTCTGATAAAGTTACAATAGTAGATGACGGAACAATTCCTTCAGGATGGGGAAGTACTGTTATAGATGATGAAGGTAATAAAACACAAAGAAATATTCTTATAGAAAATGGTATTCTTAAAAATTATCTGATAGATATAATTGGAAGTATCAGAATGAATATGCCAGTAACAGGATCTGGAAGAAGAGAAGATTATACGTTTCTTCCGACTTCAAGAATGAATAATACATTTTTGATGCCTGGAACTGATAAATTCGAAGACATGTTAAAAAGTATAAAATATGGACTATACGCTAAAAAAATGGGTGGAGGAAGTGTTGATCCTGTGACAGGAGACTTCAACTTTGCAGTTGATGAAGCGTATATTATAGAAGATGGTAAAATAGGAAATATTGTAAAATCTGTTTCATTAATTGGTAATACATTAGATATACTACAAAATGTAGAGATGGTAAGCGATAATCTAGAGTATGGACCTGGAATGTGTGGAAGTGAAAGTGGCAATGTTCCCGTATATATTGGGCAGCCAACTATAAAAGTATCAAATATTTTAGTAGGTGGTGATAAATAATGATAAAAGACTTAATAAAATTGTGTAAAAGTGAAAACATTAAAATAGAAGTAAAAGAAACAATTTCCAACGGATATATCATAAACATATTTAATGGAGAAATAAAAAAAGATGAATCTTTTAACACAAAAGATTATAAAATAAAAGCTACTTCGAAAGGTAAAACAATCATTTTAAAAACAAGATCTATAGAAGACCAGAAAGAAATAGTAAAATTAATAAAGAAAAATATTAAATCACTTGATTCAAAAGATTTAAATATGTTTGCTAAGAAACAAAAATTACCTAAAATTAAAATCCTTAAAGAAAAAGTTAATAAAAAAGATATACTAGAACAATTACTAAGTTTTGAAACTTTAAAAAAAGAGTATAAGAATCTTACTAATCTAGAACTTGAATATTCTTATATACACAATAAAATTTCTATAACAAATGAAAGTACTGTGCTTAAGGATGAATATATAACTCATAATTTTTTATCAGAAATTATAGTAACTGAAAAGAGTAAGAATCAGACATCTTGGTTTAATAAAACATCTAAAACTTTTGAATTTGATAATTACAGAAAAAAAATTATAGAAAAAATCAAAGAAGCTGAAAACAAGATAAAAGCAGTTTCTTATAAAAGTGGTAAATATAATATTGTATTAAAAAATGAATGTGTTTTTTCATTACTTATTAAGTTTTCAGAACTTTTCTATGCAGAAAATATAAATAAAAACTTATCATGTTTAACAAAAAAATTTAACAGTAAAATATTTTCAGATAAAATAACTATTATAGAAGATCCTTCAAATGATAGATATGTTGGCAAAAGTTTATTTGATGATGAAGGAACAAAAACATTCTATAAAGAAATAGTTAAAAACGGAATATTTAAAACAAAGTTATATGATAATAAAAACGCATTAAAAGATAATGTTCCATCAACTGGAAACAGTTTTGGAGTAAGAAATTTATATATTGATAAAGGTGACATATCTTTTAATAAATTAATTAATGAATGTAATAACGGTTTACTTATAGATGATATTACAGGTTTACATTCTGGATTAAACAAAATAACTGGAGAATTTTCTCTTCAGGCACAAGGATATGTAATTGAAAAAGGTAAATTAACAAAAGCATTAAAATTGATTATTCTATCAAGTAATGTTTTTGAAATATTTAGCAATATTAAAGAAGTAGGAAATGATCTTGAATTTAATGATGTACGTGGAGGTGCACCATCATTACTTATAAATAATATTTCCATTTCAGGAAGTAAATAGAGGTGAAAATGTGGCAAAAAAAGATTATTATGAAATATTAGGTGTTGATAAAAATTCAAACGAGGATGAAATTAAAAGTGCATTTCGTAAACTTGCAAAAAAATATCATCCTGATGTAAATAAAGAAGCAGATGCAGCTGATAAATTTAAAGAAGCTCAAGAAGCATACGCTGTTTTATCTGATAAAAATGAAAGAGCAAAATATGATCAATACGGTCATTCGGCATTTGAAAACAACGGATACGCAGGAGGAACAGGAGGTTTTGATTTTGGAAACTTTGATTTCTCAAGCATATTTGACGACCTTTTTGGAGGGACAGGAAACTTTAGTTCGTTTGGATTTGGTGGAAATTCAAGAAAAACAACTAGAGCTACTAGAGGTGAAGATACTCTTTATAGAATGACTATTACTTTTGATGAAGCAATAAATGGTGCTAAAAAAGAAATAATACTTGATATAACTGAAAATTGTTCGAAATGTGAGGGAAGAGGTGGAATAGGTGAAACAACCTGTTCAACTTGTAATGGCACAGGGGCAGTTATTAAAGAACAAAGAACAATACTTGGTTCATTTCAGTCTCGCACAACTTGCCCTGACTGCGAAGGAGCAGGTGTTACATATAAAGAAACATGTTCTTCATGCCATGGCAAAGGGAAAATTAAAAACAGAAAAACTATTGAAATTACAATTCCTAAAGGTATAAACACTGGAGAACAAATCAGACTTTCAGGAAAAGGAGAAGCAGGTTTAAATGGGGGTCCTAATGGAGATGTATATATTGAATTTAAAGTAGAATCTCACGAACTTTATAAAAGAGATGGAAATGATATATATTTAGAATTACCTGTTACCTTTGCAGACTTAACACTTGGATGTGTTAAAGAAATTAAAACACTTGATGGTTATGTTGATTTAAAAATAAAAGAAGGAAGTCAGCCTGGAGATATTCTAAGACTAAAAGGTAAAGGGATTAAAACAGATTCTTGGAAAGATGGAGATTTTTATGTCTCACTTAAATTAATTATTCCTACAAAACTTTCAAGAACTCAAAAAGATTTAATAAAAGAACTTTCAGATACAGATTTAGAAAATACAGATGAATTTAAAAAATTTAACAAATTAAACAGATAGATAGTATAACAGTAAAATTCTTAAAGAAAATTTTATAAGAAACAGTAGAAGAAGTTTAACTGTTTCTTTTTATTTGAAAAATATTAAAAAGTTTTATATAATGTTTTAGGATGATAATATTATGAAAAAAGAAATAAGAATAAATACAAAAATTTGTTGAAGTAATTTTTAATTAAAATATAATAAAGAGATATCTTTATGAAGTGATATGATAAAAGTAGACATATTAAAAAAGATATCTGCTTTTTATTTCTCTTGACAATATAAAAAAATATATTCATAATTAACTAAAGGGGAAATAATATATAATAAAAGTGGAGGCAAAATGAAGAATTTGGTTATAGTGGAATCTCCTAGTAAGAGTAAAACTATTGAAAAATATCTTGGAAAAGAATATAAAGTTTTATCCAGTAAAGGTCATATACGTGATTTAGCCACTAGTGGAAAGTTTGGCCTTGGTGTAAATATAGAAAATAATTTTGAACCTGATTATAAAATAGTAAAAGGTAAAAGCAAACTGATTACTGAACTTAAAAAAGAAATTAAGGCAAGTGATTATGTAATTTTAGCAACTGACCCTGACCGTGAAGGTGAGGCAATTAGTTGGCATTTAAAAGATGCTTTAAATTTAAAAAATAATTATGGAAGAGTAGTCTTTAATGAAATAACCGAAAGTGTTATAAAAGATGCTTTTAAAAATCCTAGAGATATTGATATAGATTTAGTGCATTCTCAGGAATCCAGAAGAATACTTGATAGAATAATAGGATTTAGATTAAGCAAGCTAATGCAGAGAAAAACCGAAGGTAAAAGTGCGGGTCGTGTTCAAAGTGTAGCTTTAAAACTAATTGTAGATAGAGAAAGAGAAATAGAGAGCTTTATAAACGAAGAATACTGGACAATAAAGGCACTATTTAAAGACTTTGATGCAGAACTAGAACAGTATAAAACTAAAAAAATTAAGGTACATAACGAAGTTGAGGCAAATGAGATAATAGAAAAACTATCTAATGCTTTTAAAATAGAAAATATTGAAGAAAAAGAAAAGAAGAAAAGTAGTAAATATCCTTTTACTACAAGTACTCTTACACAAATGGCATCAAATAGATTAGGCTTTACAGCTTCTAAAACAATGAGAATTGCTCAGAAACTATATGAAGGTATAGATTTAGGTGACGAGACAGTTGGACTAATTACATATATGAGAACTGATTCAATTAGATATTCTGATACATTTATTAAAGAAACATATGGATACATAAGTGGTAAATATGGAAAAGAATATATAGGGTATGTAAAAAAATCTAAGAAAAATGATAATGTTCAGGATGCACATGAAGCGATTAGACCTACAAATATAAATAAAGAACCTGATAAGATAAAAAAACATTTAACATCAGATGAATATAAACTATATAGTCTAATTTACGTAAGGGCACTTGCTTCACTTATGAGTGATGCTAGAGTTTTAGCAACCAGTGTAACTTTAGATAATAATGATTATAAATTTAAAGCAACCGGTCAAGTATATATCTTTGATGGGTATTTAAAAGTATATAATCAATATGAATCTGATGAAGATAAAATTCTTCCAGATTTAAAAAGTTATAAAAGTAATATTCTAGTAAGTCAAAAAATAGAAAAATCACAACATTTTACAGAACCACCTGCAAGATATACTGAAGCTAGACTTATTAAAGAACTTGAATCTTTAGGAATAGGTAGACCTAGTACTTACGCTAAAATTATTGATATATTAAAAGAAAGAATGTATATTGAAATTAAAGATAAGAAGTTTTTTCCAACTGAAGTTGGTATAGAAGTTACTGATAAACTTCAAGAGTTTTTTAAAGATATAATTAATGTTAAATATACAGCTGATATGGAAACAGATTTAGACAAAGTAGCAAATGGAAGTAGAATATGGTATGAGCTTTTAGATAAATTTTGGAATGATTTTGAACCTTTAGTCCAAGAAGCATTTAAAGGAATGGAAAAAGAAGCACCTAAAACTACTGGTGAAAAATGTCCTTTATGTGGAAATGATATGGTAGTAAGACATGGTAAATACGGTGTATTTGAAGCCTGTGGAAACTATCCTGAATGTAAATATATTAAAAAAGAAGAAAAAATAATAGTGGAAATATGTGATTGTCCTAAATGCAACGGTAAGATAATAGAAAGAAAAACAAAAAAAGGTAAAATATTTTATGGGTGTTCCAATTATCCAAAATGCCAGTATGCACTTTGGTATAAGCCTACTGGTGAAATATGTACTAAATGTGGTGGACTATTAGTAGAAATGAAAAGTGGGATTAAATGTCCAGAATGTGATAAGGAGTAATATTATGGAAATAATTGATGTAAGAGAACCTGTTATTGCTGTAAGAATGAGTCAGTATCCAGAAGATAAAAGACCTGAATTCTTATTACTTGGTAGGAGTAATGTGGGAAAAAGCAGTTTTATTAATTCACTAATAAATAGAAAAAATTTTGCAAGAACTTCTTCTAAACCAGGTAAAACACAAACTATAAATTTTTATGAAATAAATGAAGAATTCTATTTGGTTGATGTTCCTGGGTATGGATACGCTGCAGTAAATAATAAAAAACAAGAAAAGTTTGGTTTAATGGTAGAAGAATATCTAAAAAGTAGACCTAATTTAAAACATGTATTTCTACTTATAGATTATAGACATAAACCAACAGATAATGATTTATTAATGTATAGTTTTTTAAAATATTATAATCTTCCAGTTTCAGTAATCTGTACAAAATACGATAAAGTAGGTAAAAGTGCTAAAGTTAAACAGGATAAATTAATTAATGATACACTTGATATTGCACTTGGAGATGAAGTAATTAACTATTCAAGCGTTACTAAATATGGTAGAGAAAGAGTATATGAAATTATAGAAAATTATGTAACTGATAAAAATGATTGATTTTTATCAGTTATTTTTATATAATGAAAACATAGTAGGAGGCTAAAGATGTATAAAAGGCTGGGCAATAGTGCTTTTACACTTGTAGAGATACTTGCTGCTATAACAATAATCGGATTGATTGTCGCAGTCGCGGTTCCAAGTATAGCAACGATTAATAAAAAAGTGAACGAAAGATTATTTGAGACAAAAAAAGAACTTATCTTATCTGCTGCAGAGTTATATGCTCAGGATTCGAAAAACATATATTCAAGTTGTACTGAAACAGGAAGTCCTGGATGTAATATATCTGTTGGAGTATTGATAACACAAAATTATATAAAACCTGACATAAAAAAAGATGATGAAAATTGTACAAATGAATATAGTGAAGGATGTATAATAAATCCTATAAATAAAGAAATTTTAAATGAAGTACAAATAAATATAACATACAAAAAGAAAACATTTGAAGCTTCTTCTAATTGGTAAATGAGGATTTAAAAAGGAGAATAAATTATGAAAAAAGTTTTAAAAAAGAAAATTGGGTTTACTTTAGCAGAAATATTGGTAGTTATAGCACTTATAAGTTTGATAATGTTAATTGCTATTCCAAGTATAGCGCTAATAAATAAAAGAATAGGTAAAAGACTATATGAATCTAAAAAAGACCTTATTCTTGTAGCAGCCGAACAGTATGCAAAAGATAACAACGCTTTATTTGATTTAGATCCAAATGGGGAATTATTAGTAACAGTAGATGACCTTGTAAGATATGGATATATAGAAGCAGACGAAAAAGCTGGAACTGAAAAATGCTCTGCAGAAACAAATTATGATTACGGATGTGTTGTTAATCCGGAAAACAAGGAAATATTAAATAATATGTCAGTTTTATTAATTAGAAAAAATAATAGATTTATGTCTTACTGGGATGAAAAATCAACTGAAATAGAAGTAGATAATATTTTACAAACTGTATGCTTGAAACTACAAGTTACAAAAGGAGTAAATAATGAGGGAAATGAATGCTCTTGTACTCTTGAAAATGATTCAGTAACATTAACAGAAGGCTCAACTTACTGTTACTTTGTTGGAGATAATCCTAACAACTGGTTATATTACAGTAACAATTACTGGAGGATATTAGGTATAGAATACTTAAGTGGTGAAAGTAAATACTACGTTAAAATGATAACAGAAGATAACATTTAAATAGAATGAAAATTCTATTTTTCTTTTAAAATAAGTAAATCTTTGTTATAATGTTCTTCGGAAGGAAGAAGTTATGAAAAAATATACTGTTTGTCTTGTAGGAAAACCTAACACTGGTAAAAGTACCATATTCAATAGAATAGTAGGTAAAAAGGTGTCTATAATAGAAGACGTGCCAGGTGTAACAAGAGATAGAATTTATGCTAGTGCTGTTTATGAAGATAAAAGTTTTTATCTTATAGATACTGGTGGAATAGATTTAAATAATGATGAATTTACTGATGAAATTAAAATGCAAGCAGAAGTTGCAATTGATGAAAGCGATGTAATTGTTTTTGTAGTGGATGGGAAAACCGGACTTACAAACAGTGATCTTTTAATAAGAGATCTTCTTAAAAAAAGCGGTAAAAAAGTAGTGGTCGCAATTAATAAAATAGATAATAAATTAACAATGGATAATATTTATGAATTTTATTCTTTAGGTTTTAATGATTATATAGAAGTATCTGGTGAACATGGAATAGGTATTTCTGATTTACTTGATACTGTGACAAAAGAATTTAACGAAAATCTAATTGATGAAGATGAGAGTAAACTAAAATTTTCTGTAATTGGAAGACCTAACGTAGGAAAGAGTAGTCTTGTAAATGCACTTTTAAATGAAAATAGAGTTATAGTTAGTGAAGTTGCCGGGACTACAAGAGATGCCGTTGATACTAATTTCAAATATAATAATGAAGAATACATACTAATAGATACTGCAGGTCTTAGAAAAAAAGGCAAGATATATGAATCTGTAGAAAAATATAGTTTAATAAGAAGTATGAAAGCAATAGATAGAAGTGATGTGTGTTTATTACTTATTGATGGAAGCGAAGGAATTGTAGAACACGATAAACATATTGCCTCATATGCATTAGAAAGCGGAAAAGCTACAATAATTGTAGTAAATAAATGGGATTTAATAGAAAATAAAGAAGATGCAATAAAAAATATGACAAAAGAAATTAGAAATAATTTTCAATTTATGCCTTGGTCTCCAATAGTATTTTTAAGTGCTAAAACTAAAAAAAGAATACATACACTTATGCCAGAAGTATTAAAGGCTTATGAAAATGCAACTAAAGAAGTTAAAACGAATATAATAAATGACATAATAAGAGATGCTTATCTAGAAACCCCACCTCCATCATTTAGAGCTAAAAGACTAAAAATATATTTTGTTTATCAAAAGAGTATTAAACCACCAAGATTTGATATAGAGGTAAATTCAAAAGGATTGGTTCACTTTTCATATAAAAGATATCTAGAAAATAAAATAAGAGAAAATATTGATTTTACAGGTACTCCTATATTACTAGAATTCAAAAATAAAAGTGAGTTATAGTACCCAAGTAAAGAGCAATTCATATAATAAATTAGGTGAATGATATGAATGACTCTTTTTTTGATAAGATTGAACAGAAAACAAAAGTAAATAAAGATACAATTATTTCTCTTGCAAGAAAGCTTCAAGAAGGTAATTTTAAAGATGAAAGGGTACTTAGAAGCATTATTAAAGAAATAAGTACTATAACTGGCAAAGATGTCAGTAAAGAAAAAGAAGATAAAATAATAGGAATGATTAAAGAAGATAAAGTTCCTAAAGATATGGATAAATACATTTAAAAAGAGTCTAATTTGAGACTCTTTCTTTTTGAAATTCTTTATTTAATTTTCCTGTACTCCAAAGCATTTGATAGAATGCAGGATTTATTACTAAATCAAATTCTCCTATATATTCATAAATAGTAGGTTTAAATTTAAGTTTAAAGTCATTTAAAGACTTATATGGGTTGTTTTCATTAAAGTCAGCAGTAATACCATTCATATCAAGATATTCATAACCAAGTGCTTTATAATGCATTATAATATTATAAAATAAATACAGTTTACTATTAAGTAAAGGATAATTTTTATCATGACCATTTATTACAATACTTATTCTATTATTAAACTTTGTTATGAAAGCACCTGCAATAATATATTTTTTATTATCTTTTACAACTTTAGTAATCGCGATAATCTCATTTTTAATACTACTTAGATTTTTATCTGATTCCATCTTTTCATTTAATAAATCTACATCATTATGATTTTCAATAAATCTGTTATTAAGAATAATATTATTATCTTCTTCGATTTTATATGCTTCCTGAAGCAGTTTTAAATATATTGTATAATCAAGTTCAATAAGAACTAAATCCATTGCATCATCTTTTTTAAAAGATCTGTAATATTCTTCATAATATGCTGATGTACGGTTTTTCTTATCTTTTATAAATTCATAGAATTCTTTAATATCTTTTTCTTCACCAACTCTGAAACTCAAACCAAGATTATCAGATTTTCTAATATTTATAATATCTTTTTCAGACATATTAAGTAAATTAAAATTAGTAAGACTTAAAACTGGATTGTAAATAGGCATCATTGAGTCAAAATATAAAGTTGATTTTAATTTTTTATACCCTAAAGTACTTAAAAACCCAATTAAATTTTCATTAGCAGCATTTATTTCTTTAGTTTTAGTGTCTTTATTAACTGTTGAAAGTATAATCTCAGGATCTAGTTTAATAAATGCATAATTTTTAAGTAAAAAATAAGATTTTAATGCTTTAGTAAATTCAGTAAACACTTCTTTATTGTAGTAATCTACTAAAAATCCTCTTGGAGCATAACCGTATTTTATAGTAGGCGCAATAAGTTTAGATAAAATCATAGATGACCCAATTAGTTCATTGTTTTTATAAGCTCCTATATAAATAACTTCATAATTAAGTTTTCTTTTAACTTCTGCATAATTAGAAGTCTGATACTGATTTGCTAAAAGATGACTTTTAGCAAAATAATCAAATGTTTCTTTAGAAATTTCCTTTATTGTCATTTTTCCTCCGTAAATACTATTTTATATTCTTTAGTATAAATTTTACATTTTAAATTTAAAGTTATTATTTTATTTTTTTTATTAATATATGATGTTTTATAGTCACAAGAATTTTTTGTAAGTTCTTCGTGTTTTTTAGCATATCCTTTTTTTATAAGATCATCTAACGTAACAGTTTCATCTTCATTATCAAGATAGTAAAAAATAAAGCTGTCAATATAATAATTTTTAATACTTTTATTTATCTTATCTTTAGGAATAAGTAAATAAAATGCAAAAAAGATAGAAAATATAATACATATTAAAAGTGTTAGTATTCCTATGATTAAACCCTTTTTTTCATACTTTGTCATCTTTTTTCACCAAAGATAGTATATCATTTTAATAAAACATTAACAATATGTTTGAATTTATTTCTTTTTGCTTTATAATATATAATAGGTGATAAAATGAGTAAGATAACAAATGTAAAAGGAAGAGAGATATTAGATTCCAGAGGAATGCCAACTGTTGAAGTTGAAGTAGTAACTGAAAGTGGCGCTAAAGGAATATTTGGAGTTCCAAGTGGAGCCTCTACTGGAAAAAAAGAAGCACTTGAGCTTCGAGATAATGATGAAAGATACGGAGGAAAAGGAGTACTTAAAGCTGTAAGCAATGTAAATGATATTATTAGTAAAGCTGTAATTGGACTTGAAGTTAATAATCAAAAAATACTTGATGAAACTTTATTAAAGCTGGATGGTACTGAAAACAAGAGCAATTTAGGTGCTAATGCTATTTTAGGTGTAAGTATTGCAGCTTTAAAAGCAGCCGCAATTGAAAGTAAGGAAGAGCTATATAAGTATTTAAATAAAAGAGATCTTTCATTACCATATCCAATGATTAATATTGTTAATGGTGGTAAACACGCACCAAATAATCTAGATATTCAGGAATTTATGATTGTACCTAAATTTCCTAAGTTTAAAGAATCAATAAAAGCTGCTTCAGAAATATTTCAAGCACTTAAAGACATTCTTTTAGAAAAAGATTTGGTTGTCTCTGTGGGTGATGAGGGAGGTTTTGCTCCTGATCTTGAAAATAACAAAGCAGCATTAAGCTATATAATAAAAGCAATAAATGCTGCAGGATATATTCCAGGTAAGAATGTATTTTTAGCACTTGATGTCGCAGCTAGTTCGTTCTATAATGAAAAAACCGACACCTATAATATTGATAAAAAAAACATGACTCGAGAAGACCTTTTAAATTATTATATTGAATTATGTAAAGAATACCCAATAATAAGTATAGAAGATCCCTTTGACGAAAATGATTATGAAGGATTTAGACAAATAACTGAAAATCTTGGTAAAGAAATAAGCATTGTAGGTGATGACCTTTTTGTTACAAATAAAAAATTACTTGAGCATGGTATAAATAACAAGCTATGTAATGCTATATTAATTAAGCCAAATCAAATTGGAACTTTCTATGAAATGCTTGAAACTATTGCTCTTGCTAAACAAAATAAATATATCTGTATAATGAGTCATAGAAGTGGTGAAACCACTGATACATTTATAGCAGATGCTGCAGTTGCACTTAATACACCTTTTATTAAAACAGGTTCTGTTTGCAGAGGTGAAAGAATATGCAAGTATAATAGATTATTAAAAATCGAAGAAGAAATTAATAAAAACTAATATTAAAAACGGAACATATAAATGAGTTCCGTTTTACATGTAAAAAATTAATTAATTATAATTAAAAATTTTTACTGAAAAAAAGTTAAATTATTATTAATTGATACATCTTTTAAAGGTTGTTTTTTGGTTAAAGGTCTACCCGTAACAATCTTTTTAATTATTTCTTCAGGCTTTTTACCTTCATTGTAAGCACTTATAAAAGTTTTGGCATTTGAGATCATTGGTTTAACCTCATTGTAAATTGGAACTACCTGTTTAACAATTCCAAGTGTCTTATTTGTTCCACTTAAAATTTTTGATAAACTGGCACCTTTGAAAATAGAAAATAATGAAGAACCTTGATTCATTATAAACACCTACCTATAATATTTTATTAAAATAAAGTTTTTGTGTTAAAAGTATTTTATATTTTAAATTGTTATGTTATAATTTTATAGAGAATAAGAGGGAGTACTATATAATATGAATAATGAAGGAAAAAAATCAAATAAAGGTTTATTTAATATATTCGATAAATTTTTTACTTTTTTTATTGGATTCTTTACTTATATCGGTATGGGGATAAGTACAATATCAAAATTTTTATATACTTATTTTTTTAAAGGACTTATTTTTGAAATTAGAATTTTAAGTAAGAATATTTTTAAAGGATTTAAATTAGTGTTAGATATTGTTTTTTTAGTTCCTAAAATAATTTTTAATTTTATTGCAAATATAGCTTCAGGTGCAGTAAAAAAAGTAAATATATATTCCAATGAAGCAAAAGAAAAGACAGAAAAAGCACCTTCTAAAATTAAAACGTATATTCAAAATAAATATGATAATCTCTCAGTAGTGAAAGAACGCAGAGAAAAAATAGCAAAAGAACTTAAAGTTTTACAAATAGATAAAAGCAGTACAGATGCTCAAAGATCTGATAAAAAGCATACCTATCAGTATTTAGTTAGAAATCAAGATGGTAAACTTGTAAAAGGTTATTTCAGTGCTTTATCCAAATTAGACACATATTCATACTTAATTGATGAAGGATATGAAATATATGAGATTAAAACCAGTCAAATGATTGATTTCCTTCATGGTGAAAGTCAATATTTTACAACTAAAATGAGAACTAAGGATTTAATATTCTGGTTAACACAGCTATCAACTTATATTAAAAGTGGAATCCCACTTACTGATTCTGTTAAAATACTGGCAAGTCAAAATAAAAAACGTAAATATAAGAAAATATATGATTCAATCGTATATGAATTAACGATGGGCGAAAGCTTCAGTGATGCATTAAAGAAGCAAAACAATGTTTTTCCAGGGCTTTTAGTAAATATGATTAAAGCTGCTGAAATGATTGGAGATATTGAAGGAACACTTGATGATATGGCAAATTATTATAATGATCTTGAAGATACTAAAAAAGCTTTAGTTGGTGCGATGACTTACCCATCTATAATATTTGTATTTTCGCTCGTAGTAATAACTTTTATAATGATTTATATTATTCCTCAGTTTGTAGATGTATATAGCTCTTCTAATATAGAGTTAAATTCACTTACTCAATCGGTAATTAATATTTCACAATTTATACAACTTCAGTATTTTTGGATATTACTTTTTATTGTAGGAAGTATAATAATTTATTATGTTACTTATAAAAATATAAAGGCGTTTAGGACATCAATGCAATTTTTCTTTATGCATATACCTGTTATAGGAAAAATGATAATATATAAAGAAATAAACTTATTTTCTAAAACTTTTGCAGCACTTAATAAAAATAATATTTTACTTACAGATTCCATTGAAATATTAAGTAAGATAACGAGTAACGAAATTTATAAAACGTTAATGTATAATACTATTTCCAATCTGCTAAAAGGTGAAAGAATGAGTGATTCATTTAAAAATAACTGGGCAGTACCATCACTAGCTTATTATATGATTATAACAGGTGAAAGCACTGGTGAACTGTCAACAATGCTTGAAAAAGTATCAGAATATTATCAGAAAGAGCAGAAAGCTATTGCAAATACTATTAAAAGTTTTGTAGAACCTATTATGATTGCTTTACTAGCAGTTATAGTTGGTGTTATAATACTTGCAATATTAATTCCAATGTTTGGATTATATACAGCAATACAATAGGTGATTTTTATGCGAATTTTATATTATATTTTTATATTTATATTTGGACTAATGTTTGGGAGTTTTTTTGCATGCATTTCATACCGCATTCCAAATAAAATATCAACTATAACTCCCAGTAGCTTTTGTCCTGTATGTAGGACTAAACTTAAGTGGTATCATAATATTCCGCTTTTTTCCTTTATATTTTTAAAAGGGAAGTGTGCTTTTTGTAAAGATAAAATCAGTCTTATGTATCCATTGACAGAACTATCAACTGGGATACTATATTTACTAGCTTTTTTAGTTTTTGGCTTTTCGTATAATTTTTTAATAACTATAGTAATTGAAAGTGTATTTATCATTACCTTTTTAACAGATATAAAATATTATTATATAAGTGATAGAGTAATTTTTACTGGAACAGTTTTAATTTTATTATTAAATATAGTATTTAATTCTTTTGGTGTATTTATATATAAAATATTAAGTTCAATTTCAATATTCTCTATAATGTATTCAATAAAGCTAATTGGTGATAAATTATTCAAAAAAGAAAGTTTAGGTGGAGGAGACATAAAACTTATGCTTTTTGTTGGAAGTTCCATAGGTCTTATACCTAGTTTATTTTCACTATTTTTTGCCTCCGTTTTTGGACTAATATATTACTATGCAGGAAAAGGAAAGGAAGGAATAATTCCTTTTGGACCTTTTATCCTTTTAGCGACGCTTATAATTTGGTATATATCTCAGGATAATAATTTTATTTTTAATTTTATATTTAGCTGATTTAAAAAAATACTGGACAAATGCACTTGAAATAGGTATAATAATGCGATGTCAAAAAGGGGTGGAATATGAATACAGAAGAATTTAATTACCATTTACCATCAGAATTAATCGCACAGCATCCTCTTACTGATAGAAGTGATTCAAAGCTTTTAATTTTGAACAGGCAAAATGGTAGAATAAAACATGAAAAGTTTAAGAATATTATAAATTATTTAACTAGGGAAGATGTACTTGTACTTAATAATACTAAAGTAATACCTGCAAGAATATATGGTATAAAAAAAGAAACCAAAGCCAAGATTGAAATACTATTATTAAAAGAAATAGAAAATAATTTATGGGAATGTCTTGTTAAACATCAAAAAAGAGTTAAAATAGGAACAATAATAGATTTTAGTCCTTCTTTATCTGCAGAGGTAGTAAAGGTAGAAAACGAAGGCATTACATATCTTAAAATGATTTATAATGGTAACTTTTATGAAATACTTTCTGAATGTGGTGTTATGCCAACTCCTCCTTATATTCACGAAGAACTTAAAGAGAAAGATAGATATCAGACAGTATATGCAGAAAAGTATGGAAGTGTAGCAGCTCCGACTGCAGGACTTCATTTTACAGAAGAACTCTTAAATAAAATAAAAGAGAAGGGTGTAACCCTAGTATATATTACGCTTAACGTAGGTATTGGAACTTTTAGACCAGTTACAGTTGAAGACGCTACAAAGCATAAAATGCATAGTGAACTTTATGAAATAGATTCCGAAGCTGCTGAGATACTAAACCGTTCTAAAAATGAAGGCAAAAGAATAATATGTGTTGGGACAACCTCCGTTAGAACTCTCGAAAGTAATTTTAAAAAATATGGTAAATTTAAAGAAACTAAGGAAGAAACAGATATATTTATATATCCTGGATATAAATTCCTAGGGGCAGATTCAATTATAACAAACTTTCATTTACCAAAAAGTACTCTTTTAATGCTAGTGAGTGCTTTTTCTAAGAAAAAATATATAATGAATGCTTATGAAGAAGCAATCAGTAATAAATATAGATTTTTCTCTTTTGGAGATGCCATGTTTATTAATAACGTACCTGCTAAAAAAAGAAAACTTTATAAAAACACTTTAAAGGAATTTAAAAAACTTAAACCTGTTTTAAAGAAGGAAAATTTTAAGATTTATAAAGGTACAACTAATATAATGCTTTCTGCACCTCATGCTTTTAAACAGGAAAGAGAAGGCAGTATAAAGAAAAACGAATATAATACTGGTAAGTTATGTAAGCTTATGCATGTATTTACAGGATGCCATATAATATTTACATATAAAAATTCAGAAATAGATCATAATTATAATGAGACAGAATATAAAAAAGAACTTTCTAAATACATTAAAGAAAATAATATAAAATATCTGATAGATGTTCACGGACTTGAAACAAATGAAAAATATAACTTGATAATTGGTACAAATAAATATAAGAATCTAAATGATGATAAAAAACTTTTAAATAATATTATAAAGATATTTAAAAATAATTTAAGTAAAAAGATAGAAAGTGATAAAAAATATAAAGCAAGCGAAAAAACAATTTCTTATTATATAAATAAAAATAATAACATAAAGACAATGCAGTTTGAAATAAGTAAAAAGTATAGGAAATTTAAAAAAAGACCTCTATGTTTTAATAAACTTGTTAATTCAATGATTAAAACCATAGAATTATTAGAAAGGTGGGATAAATAATGAATGAAGAATTTGACTTTACAAGCAGATACGATAAACTTTTAGATATAAAATCAGCACTTAAATATAAAAGAAATTTACCTAAAATAAAATATAATTATGTTGGATTGGAGATTGAAATAGCAGTTAATTTTACTAGAAGCAGACATACATTTATCCGTACGCTTTTAAAAAAAATTAAATCTGTTGTAGGAGATAATGGATTTTTTGTAAAAGACAATACCATTTTAGGAGACTATTCTTTTGAAATAGTACTTGATCCTATGTCTATTAAAAAAGTTTGTGTAATCTATAAAAAAATAATGGATATTGTAAAATTCAGTGATGGAAGTATATGTTTTGATAAAGAACATAACTGCGGTCTTCATATGAATTTTAATCAATATGATATTGAAGATAAAAACGCTTCTCACCAGAGATTATTACTACTAATGAATCAGAAAAGTCAGTACTTTGAGGAAAATGTATATAAAAGAGTAGTATACAATTTTGATTTTGAAAAATACTTAGATTTTCAAAAGAAAGTTAGTGATAAATATATTGCAATAAACTATCTTGATGTAAAGCTTGTTGAAGTAAGAAATATTAAAACCGGACTTACAAGTAAAGAAATGCAGCGTATAATGTGTGACATTATTAATGCATTATTTCCGGATAAGACTCTTGAAGTAAAAGAATGTAAGCAAAGTAAAAGTCTTACAAAAGTACTTAGTAAAACATTTGAGACAGCAAATAAAAAAGAATTAAAGACAAGTTTTAAAAATAATTTAATTGTAATAAAACTTACTAAAAAAGGTGCCGTGTTAGTTGTACCAACAGAAGACATTAAAAAGGCGGTAGAGAAGAATGAAAAATAAATGTGATGTATGGTTTTTATATTCAACATACACTTATAATAAAAAAACCGAAAGTGGTTATATAGATAAACTATTTGAAATGGCCAAAAAATATAATTTAAACATCGATGTTAAAGATACTCATAAATTTGTAGTCGTAACTGGTGAAAGAAACGAGATATATTATGATGGAAAACTTGTTACAGATTTTCCTAAATATATTATTGTAAGAAGATTTGAAATATTTTTAGGAAGAGCATTTGAACTTGCTGGTGTTAAAGTGCTAAATAGTGTACAAGCTATGGTAGACTCTAAAAATAAATTAAAAACTCACCAAATACTTACCAGCGCTGGAGTATTATCTCCAAAAACAATTTATATTGTTCCAAGAAGAAACTTAACTAATATTAAATACGAAATAATCTGTGAGAAATTAGGTTCAACTAGATTTATTCTTAAATGGATTTATGGCGCTCAGGGCAATCATGTTCATTTTATTGATAATGAAGAAACATATAATACTTTAGTTGAAAAATACAAAGGAAAAGTTTTATGTCAGGAATTCATTGAAGCATCTTTTGGAACAGATATAAGAGCTTATGTTATCGGAGGAAAATATATAGGCGCTGCTGTTCGTAAAAGTAATGGAGGATTTAAAAGCAATTTAGCACAAGGTGGAGAAGCACTCCCATTTGATTACACAAAAGAAGTGGAAGATCTTTCTGTAAAAGCTGCTACAGCTGCAAATCTTGATATATGTGGAGTAGATATATTAAAAGGAGAAAACGAAAAGCTATATATATGTGAAGTAAACTGTGTACCAGGTTTTAAATCAATTAAAAGAACAATTGGTACTGATGAAAAAGATATCTTTTTAACCTTAATTCGTGATAAAATAGATAATGAGGAATAAAAAGTATGGATTTAAATTATAAACTAATAAAAAAAGAAAAGGAAACAGGAGCCAGACTTGGTGAATTTAAAACAAAATATGGAATTCATAAAACTCCAATGTTTATGCCTGTCGGGACATGTGCCAGTGTTAAAAATGTCAGCCCTGAAGAATTAAAGGAACTGGGAGCAAATGTAATATTATCAAATACTTATCACTTATGGCTCAGACCAGGGGAGAATATAGTAGATAAAGCAGGCGGCCTTCATAATTTTATGAATTATAAAACAGGTCCTATTCTTACAGACTGCGGAGGCTTTCAGGTGTTTTCACTTGCCAAACCTAAAGATATAGGTGAAGAAGGTGTTAAATTTAAAAGTCATATTGATGGTAGCAGTTTATTTTTAACTCCAGAAAAATCAATTGAAATTCAAAACAAATTAGGTGCGGATATAATAATGAGTTTTGATGAATGTCCACCTTATCCTGTAACTCATGAATATATGAAAAACAGCATTGAAAGAACTTTAAGATGGGCAATCAGAGGTAAAAACGTACACAATAAAAGTGAAACACAGGCACTCTTTGGAATAGTTCAAGGTGGAGAATTCGAAGACTTAAGACGTGAAAGCGCTATTAAAACTGTAGAACTTGATTTTGATGGCTATAGTGTAGGTGGCGTTAGTGTAGGTGAAGAAACTGATGTTAAATATAAAATGATAGAATACACCACACCACACTTACCTGAAGATAAAATAAGATATCTTATGGGAGTAGGTGAACCTATAGATATTATTGAAGGTGTAATAAGAGGAATTGATATATTTGATTGTGTTCTACCTACAAGAATAGGCAGACATGGTAATGCATTTACTAAGTATGGAAAAATAAATTTAAGAAATAAAAAATATTCAGAAGATTTTACTCCAGTAGATAATACATGTGACTGCTATGCATGCAAAAATTATACAAAAGCATATATAAGACATCTTCTAGTTGCAAATGAAATGTTTGCTTCAAGACTACTTTCCATACATAATATCAGATATTTAATTAAACTTACTGAAGATATCAGAGAAGCCATAGAAAATGATACGCTTTTAAACTTCAGAGAAGAATTTAAAAAAAACTATTATGGTGAAAACTATGAATAAGAATATTTTAATTATTGCACTTACTATAGTTGGAATAATAATTATAATTACTTTAGCGACACTATTAAAAATCAAGGAAAATAGAATAAGCAATAAATATGATTTTATAATTGATAACTTTATATATTTTTCAAAAAAGTGTGTTGAAGAAGAAAAATGCACTGATAATGTGGTAACACTTAAAGAACTATATAAAAACAAATATATTGAAAAAGAAATAAACCCTAAAACAAATGAATATTTTAATGATAAATCATATATAAAAATACTTGATTATTCATTTGTAATAGTAGAATAATTTAAGATAGTAAAACTGTCTTTTTTCTTGACAATAATATGTAAAAAATCTATAATTAAAGTATATAGTAGTGAGGTATATATGGAATATAAATCAAATTCAAAGAAAATTGGAATTCTTTATTATCAATTTGTATCCGAAGTTTTATTAAGATTTGGAAGTATAGATAAAATAGACTTAAATTTTATTAATTATTTTATAGATAGTCATCCAAATTATAATGTTTCGTATGATAATGATAATGATGCTTTAAAACCATATATAATTGATACGCCAAACAGAATTGAACTTAGAAAAGTGAGTTTATCTAAAATGCCTAGAGCTAACAATAAAGGTTTTATAGAAGTTATAAAAAACTTTCCAGAATATACATTAGCATTAAATAAAATAAAGAAGAAAAACTTATATACTGATTTTAATGATTCAAATCTTTCAGAAAAAGATATAGAAAATATTAAAAAAACTCTTGAAATCGAAGATTCAGAATTATTTTTTATAAACGAACGTTCAAGACTAAAACTCACATCAAAAGGTTCATTTAAACTTGAAAATGCCGTTAAAATATTTATGTTTAAAACAGTTGTTAAAAATCTAGGATATGGAAAGAATTTTGATATACTTTTTGATAAATATCTATTAAATTTTAATCTTACTGATCCCAATAATATAACAGATAATA
>CAZVIQ010000009.1:0-1182 GCA_964626795.1 uncultured Muribaculaceae bacterium | reverse complement strand
ACTTTATTTTTATCATTAAAATCACCTAGTAAATATTATTCCTGTTTAAAATAAATATGTTAGTTAATAATAATATTGGTGAATGTTATGAATTTATTAATTGTTGTAACTAGAACTTTATTCTTTTATTTCTATATTTTAGTAATTTACAGATTAATGGGTAAAAGAGAAATAGGTCAGTTATCTATTCAGGATTTAGTAGTTAGTATACTTATAGCTGAACTCGTAGCGATATCTATTGAAAATATAGAAGATCCACTTATAATGACTGTTCTACCTATTTTAATTCTTGTTATACTTGAAATAATCTCAGCAGTTGTAACTTTAAAATCAAGTAAAATAAGAAATGTTGTTGAAGGAAAGCCTGCTTTAATAATTGATAAAGGAAAAATAAATTTTAAAGAGCTTATTAAACAAAGATACACACTTGATGATCTTTTACTTGAACTTAGAACTCAAGGTATTAAATCTATAATAGATGTAGAATATGCAATTTTGGAAAACAACGGTAAACTCTCAATATTTAAATATAACTTTTTAAAGCTTGATTCTTCTAATCCTTTTCCTTTAATACTGGATGGAATTATTCAAAAAGATACACTTGGATACTTAAACAAGAATATGGTATGGCTTAGTGAAAAATTGAAAGAAGAAAACGTTGTACCTAAAGATGTATTTTATGCTTTTTATAAAAACAACAAAGTATTCATAATAAAAAGAGAAGAGCTAATTCAAGAATAATTATTAGTTCAATTCTTTCCTTACATAATAATAATTCAAGAAAGTAGTTAATATAAGATTTATAATTATAGTTATTACTAAAGAATACATACCTATTTTTAATAAAGAAAGAACAATAAGTAAAAGAAGTCTCACGATAGAACTAATTATAGTAATATTCATACTCAGTTTAACTTTATTCATCGCCTGAAGCGCATGTATTAAAGGAATTTCAATAAAATAAAGTAATGTAAAAGGCGCTAAGACTTTAATATAATTATATCCTCTCGTTGTTTTAAATAATAAATCTAATAAATATTCAGGAAAAAGATATATTATTATAGTAAAAATTAAACCAATTAGAAAAGACATTAAACAGATCTGTTTAATTCTTTTTTTACATAGTCTATTATCATGTAAAGCATAATATTTAGATATCTCAGGAATCAAAGAAGTACTCAT